>JBILQA010000009.1:0-21844 GCA_044373535.1 Akkermansiaceae bacterium
CTCTAACCTTTTACTTGTCGATGATGACGAGACCATTCGTCACCTGCTGACGCGCGCGGCCACCGACCACGGGTGGAAGCCGGAGAGCGCAGGCAGCGGGCACGAGGCGCTCGAACTGGTGCACGACGGGATCGAGGCGGTGGTGTTGGATTACTCGATGCCAGGGATGGACGGCCAGCAGACGTTGATGCTGATGCGCGAACGCTACCCGAAGCTGCCCGTCATCATGCTCACCGGTCTCAACGACGCGGAAACCGCCGTGCGCATGCTGCGCGCCGGAGCGAGTGAATATCTGACCAAGCCATTTGAATTGAAGCGCCTCTTTGATGTTCTGGCCGGAGCGCGGCGCAGCGTCAAGCTAGCCTCGGCGCCACCGGTGCTTACGCCCAGCCACCGCTCGGTGTGTTTGGAAAGCGAGAGTCCCCAGATGGCTGAGCTTTATCGCCAAATGGAGAAGGCCTCAGCCTTGAACACAAGCATCCTTCTCAATGGCGAGAATGGCACCGGCAAAGTCTATTTTGCCCGTGAGATCCACCGGATGAGCGCCCAGCGCGAACACCCGTTTGTCGCCCTGAACTGCTTGGGCCTGCCGCGCGACCTACTGGAGGGTGAACTTTTTGGCCGCAAGGAAGGCAATCTGACCCGGTCGCCGTCGGTGCGCGCTGGCGGTTTTGAGCAGGCAGCAAGCGGCACGTTGTTTCTGGATGAAATCAGCGGCGTGCCGAAGGATCTTCAGGCCAAATTGCTCAATGTCCTGCAGAATGGCGAGTTTTTCCGCGTCGGCGGCAGCACCGTGGTGACCAACACCGCGCGAATCATCGCAGCGACCAACGTCGACCTTGGCGCTCTGGTGGAAGCAGGAGAATTCCGCGAGGACCTCTACTACCAGCTCAACATCATCGAGTTGACCATCCCGCCGCTGCGCGAGCGGATTAGCGACTTGCCGATTCTCGCGGCAAGTGTGCTGGCCCACATCGCTGAGGCCCGTGGCGTGGCAGGCTGGACGCTCTCAAACTCAGCGCTCGACCTCCTGCAGTGCTACACCTGGCCTGGCAACATCCGCCAACTTGAAAACATCCTCCAGCGGGCCACCGCCTCGACTGAGTCGAGCAAACTGCGTCCGGAAGACTTCCATCCCCTGCTCAACACCAAGGGCGGGCTGACGTCCGGCAAGTCCCACACGCTGCAGGAAATCGAGCGCGATGCCTTCATCAAGGCCTTTACCCGCAACGGCAGGAAAAAGGCTCTTACTGCCCGCGAGTTGGGCATCTCCGAGCGCTCAGTTTACAACCTGTTGGCGCGCTACAACTTGAAGTGATTGATGGTTAACCAGCGTTGCTCCGGGATGCCCCGGAGCACGCTTCTGGCCCCATAGGTGGCGGGTTGATTGCGGGTGAGCCGCGCAAGACATCTTGCAGGGCGTTGCAATCGGCTTTCCAATAGGCCCCCATGGCCACCCTCAAGCGGATTCTCCGCCATACGTTCCGCTTTCCGTTGCAGAGCGGCTTGTCGCTGCTGATGGCGATTGCCTGCACCTGTCTGGTCCTGGTGCTGCCCGGGATCACGATGCAGTTCATCGACGTGATCATCGCCAAAAGGCGCCCAGACTTAATCGTCCCGATCGCCGCGGTGGGGATAGGCGCAATCTTTGCCCGCCAAGCGCTCTTCACGCTGCGCACTTATTTCAACAACGCGCTCGAGCTCAAGCTCACCCACCTGATCCGCGTGGAGCTTTACGATAAGCTCCAGCGCCTGCCGGTGAAGTGGTTCGACTCGAACTCGTCGGGCGAGATCATGTCGCGGGTCGCCAACGATGTGCCGACGGCCAACCGGGTGATGATCGAGGGCGTCGACCAGGCAATCGCCGCAGTGCTCCAGTTTCTCATCGTGATGGGCTACATGTTCTGGAACTCGTGGCAGCTCACCCTCGTGACGCTCATTCCGCTGCCGTTCATCGCGGTTCTAACGACCTGGTGGAGCCGCCGGTCCGAGCCGATGTGGCGTGAGTCGTCCGACGCGGCCTCCGCACTCAATGCGATTCTCCACGACAACCTCTCCGGGATCCGCCAAATCAAGGCGTATACCGTTGAGCCCCAGGCTCTGGACACCTTCGACAGGGCATCGAGGAAAGCCGGGGAGAAATCCATGACCGTGATGCGCGGCCAAGCGGTCGTTTGGCCCGGGGTTTCCTTCATTGCCGAGTCAGGGATCATCCTGATGGTGGCTTTCGGCGCGTGGGCCGCGCTGCAGGGACAGATCCAGCCCGGGGTCGTGGTTTCCTTCCTCGTCGCATGGGGGTTTTTGTTTGATCCGATTTCGCGCATCAACGCCCTCTCCCAGACGTTTACCCGCGGCATCGTTGCCGCCGAGCGCGTCTTTAAGATCATCGACACCCCGGATGAAACCCATCTCACCGAGGGCCTTTGCCCCTGCCAGATGACTGGCCATGTCCGCTTTGAGAACGTCTCATTTTCCTACTCCAACGAGAAGCAGACCATCGACAACCTCACCCTTGAGGCGCTCCCCGGCGAGACCATCGCCCTCGTCGGTGCCACCGGCGCCGGCAAATCCACCATCCTGAATCTGCTCACCCGCTTCTACGACCCCACCGGCGGACGCATCCTCATCGATGGCATCGCGCTCAATTCCCTCTCCAAGGAATGGTTGCGCGACCAACTCGGCTACGTCACCCAGGAAAACTTCCTCTTCAACACCACCCTGCGCGAAAACCTCCTCCTCGCCAAACACGACGCCACCGACGAGGAAATTTGGAACGCCCTCGAGGCCGCCAACGCCGCACCCTTTGTCCGCGCCAGCGACGACGGGCTCGACACCCTCGCCGGCGAGCGTGGTAGCCGCTTCTCCGGAGGCGAAAGGCAACGCCTTTCGATCGCCCGTGCCATCCTGAAGAACCCTCCCCTGCTCCTACTCGACGAAGCCACCTCCGCCTTGGACAACCAAACAGAGCGCCTCGTCCAACAAGCCCTCGAAAACCTCCGCTCCGATCGCACCTGCTTCGTCATCGCCCACCGCCTCTCCACCGTCCAAAAGGCCGACCGCATCTGCGTCCTCCACCACGGCAAGCTCATCGAGCAAGGCACCCACACTGAGCTCCTCGGCCTGAGCGGCTCCTACGCCAAACTCTGCGCGGCGACTTTCGCCGCCGAATCGGCAGGTGGCACCTATCCCGTTTAAGGACAGAGGGCACATACCTGAATGGCTTCGCGCGCAACGCCCGCGCACCTCATTCGATGGCGCTGCAGGGATGCATCGCCCTACCGCCCCGCCCTGGCGGAACCACTTGCTAGTTGGCTTGCCCTCAGGTCGCCCAATGCTGAACCAACCAAGGCGGCTAAACTGGGCCCATGCGCGGGCTAGGCCCTGAAGATGCGCAAGTTCCAATGGAAGAGTACCGCCGGGGGGACTCGAACCCCCACGGGCATTGCTGCCCTGCGGATTTTAAGTCCGCTGTGTCTACCATTCCACCACGGCGGCGACTGGCGGGGCCTTTATGGGGCTCTTTCCTCGATGGCTGCAATCGCCTTCTTCAGGGCGAGGTGCAAATCTTGGTCGGTTTCGCGTGGGAGGGCGGCGCGCAGCACCGTTAGGCTTTCAGCGCCGCCGATCTTAGCGAGGATGAACACGGCGGACTTGCGCAAGGGACCTCCGGTGGATTGAAAACTCGCCACCAACGTCGGCTCGGCGAAAGCGCCCCCCGAGGCGTAGCATTCCTCCCATTTCAGGGGGTCGGCGCGCCAGAGCTCGTCAAGCACTGGCAGGATGGCCGGCTCCTGTTTGAGGAGCAGGAAGCCCACGAGGGACTCAGGGACCTGCTTTGGGTCCGCGAGCAGCGAAGCACGGACGGCGCGCATGGCGGCCTCCGCGGCGATATCCCCGGGTTCAGACCAAACACGCAGCGCCGCGCCGATGCGGCCTTTGAACTCGGAGTCCCCCTCGCTGAGCAGTTGGACGAGGCGGCGCAGGATATCCGGGCGAAACTTTTCCGGGGCCACGCGGGCAAGCCGGTCGGCGGCGCGGCCAGCGCGGTTGAGGTCCAGGCTCTCAAGCTCGCGCAGATTGAGGGCGTAGAACCCGGGGTCGCTGGCATTGGCCAGCTCGGCGGTTGGTTCCTCGGCATTCGGCTGGTCGGCCACAATGATCTCAAGAGTCCGCTGCGCGACGAAGAGCCGGCCGACTTTGCCGACACGCAGACACTGCTGCTCCAAGCCGGAAAAGGAAATTTGCACCCCTTGGAGGATCATCAGGAAATCGCCGTTGTTGCGCGGATATAGGTGGGAATACTCGTTGGCCCCCGAAACCCGGATCAGGTAGTCCTTGAGCTCCACCTTGGAGACCTCCTTGACCCCGCGCAGCCATACGGCCATCACCTGCCCGGCGGCCTCCTCGCCGCCGCTGGCTCGCAGCTCTGCGCGCGTGCGCTCAACCACCCCGTAACCCATCTCCGCAAGCGCTTCGTCCGCGGTTTGCTCGCGCACCGCGACGGGTTGGGGCAAGCCAACCTCAAGCACCCTGCCGGCGGCTCCCGGGAGCGGCACCGCCAGCGGCAGCACCAGCACCACCACGAGGCCAACAGCCCCTAACAGCAGGCCGCGCTTGCGGCTGGCCGGGTTGGCCAACAAAAAGCACAGCGTGGCTAACAACGCGGTGGCGCCGACGAGCGCAAAGCGCCCGGCAAGATCGAGCTCACCGATGCCCCAAGGTACATCGAGAAAAAACAGGGTGCCGACCGCCAGGATGAGGCCAACGCCGAACGTGCCGATGAGCACCCGCAGAATCGAGATGCCCGGAGTGACGGCCAGCGGCGCGGCGAGCGGCGCGCCCGGGGTTGGGTGGGTGGCGGCCGGCGCGGGCTTGCCAAACTGTTGGAGGGCGCCGCGCCGCTTCTCGCCGGGGAACACGCGGCCGATCTTGCTGATGACCTCGTCCTTGATGCTGAAATGCAGGTTGCACTTGCCGCACTCCACCGTCTTGCCGCGCAGCTCGCGCTGGACGGTGAACTTTTGGGCGCACCCGGGGCAGCGGATCTGCATGGTTGGGGCGTTGGAGTCGGTCGGAGCGCTCATCTTCTAGCGGCAGGATCGCCGCCCGGGGCGCAAAACTCAACCATTCCGGAGGGAAAATCGCTTCCCGGCGCCCCCGGCGCTTGCCGCGCTGGCCGCCCCCGGTTAGTTAGGGGCCGCATGCTCCCGCAAATCCAAGATCTTCTCGTCCTCCAAGACCGCGATCAACGCCTCCTTGCCGTGGAAAAGGACTTGGCCAAGATCCCCGTCGACGAGCAGCGCGCCTCGACCCACCTCAGCGACGACCAGCGCGCCGTGGAGAGCGCCAAAGCCGCCGTGATGGCCAACGAGGTGGCCATCAAATCCGTCGAGCTCGACATCCAGACGCGCCGCCAGACGGTTGTGCGGCTTAAGAACCAACAATTTGAGACGCGCAAGAACGAGGAGTTTGCCGCCCTTGGCCACGAGGTGACCCGCTACGAGGCGCAGGTCGACGAGCTTGAAACCCGCGAGCTCGAGCTCATGGAAAAGGCCGATGGCCTGAAGGTGGCGCTCAAGGCCGCGGAGGCCTCCCTGGCGCTCACGCAGCGCGGTGTCGACCAGGAAATCAGCGAGTTGCGTGAGCGCGCCGCCAACCGCCGGGCTGAAGCCGCCGAGGTGCTCGCCAAGCGCAAGGAGTTGGCCGCCGCCATCGATGACTCCCTGCTGTCCCTCTACGAGCGACTCATGAAGGCCAAGGCGGGCCAAGCCGTCGTGGCCGTCACCCAGGGCCAGTGCGCCGGCTGCCACATGCGCCTGATTCCCTCGACGCTTATCAAGGTCCAGGCCGCGCAGGAAATCACCCAGTGCGAGAACTGCGGACGCATCCTGTTTGAAGCCTGAAAAGGCATGGAAAGTGCGCAGTGGGCGATGCGCCCGCGGTGGCATTTTCTCCCTGGCCCGTGGTCTCTGACGACTCTCCACTACAAACTTTCCACTTTCACTTGCCTATGATCCCCAACGTCCTCGCCGAGCGTTACGCCTCCCCCGCCCTGCAAGCCATCTGGTCGGCCGAGGGCCGCATCGTCCTTGAGCGCGAGTTCTGGATCTCCGTCATGAAGGCCCAGCGCGAGCTTGGCCTGGATATCCCCACGGAGGCCATCGCCGCCTATGAGGCGGTCAAAGACCAAGTGGATGCCGCTTCGATCATGGCGCGCGAACGCATCACCCGCCACGACGTCAAGGCGCGCATCGAGGAGTTCAACGACCTCGCCGGCCACGAACAGGTCCACAAGGGCCTGACGTCGCGCGACCTCACGGAGAATGTCGAACAACTCCAGGTGTTCCGCTCGCTCGAGGCGGTGCGCGCCAAGGCGATCGCCGCCCTGCGCCGCCTGCGCGAGCGCGCCGAGGCGTGGAGCGAGCTGGTTCTAACAGCCCGGACCCACAACGTGGCGGCCCAGCCGACGACCCTGGGCAAGCGGGTGGCGATGTTCGGCGAGGAATTGTTAGTCTCGCTGCAGGCGCTCGATTCGCTCATCGCGCAGTACCCGGTGCGCGGGCTCAAGGGTGCGGTGGGCACGCAGATGGACCAGCTTTCGCTGTTTGGCGGGGACGTTTCCAAGGTGGCGGCGCTGGAGGGCCGGGTGGTGGCGCACCTCGGGATGCCGGCGCTGTGGACCAATGTTGGGCAGGTCTACCCGCGCTCGCTAGACATGCGGGTCGTCGCCGCGCTCACCGACTTGGCCTCGGCGCCCTCGTCGCTGTGCAAGACGCTGCGGCTGATGGCGGGCCACGAGACGGCCAGCGAGGGATTTGCCCCGGGGCAGACCGGCTCAAGCGCGATGCCGCACAAGATGAACTCGCGCTCGTGCGAGCGGGTCAACGGCTTCCATGTGATCCTCAAGGGCTACCTAACAATGGCGGCGGGCCTTGCCGGCGACCAATGGAACGAGGGTGATGTTTCCTGCTCGGTGGTGCGCCGGGTGATGCTGCCGGACGCGTTTTTTGCGCTTGATGGCTTGTTTGAGACCTTCCTAACAGTTCTGGACCAGATGGACGCGTATCCGGCGATGATTGCCGCGGAGACCGCGCACTACCTACCATTTTTGATGACGACGACCATCATGATGGAGGCCGTCAAAGCGGGCGTTGGCCGGGAAAGCGCCCACAAGGCGATCAAGGAGCACGCCGTGGCGACCGTCAACGACCTGCGCGCGGGCAAGATTGAGCGCAATGACCTGGTTGCCCGGCTGGCCGCCGACCCGCGGCTGGGCTTGAGCGCGGAGGCGCTCGAGGGGATTTTGGCCCGCGGCGACCAGGAGTCCGGCGCGGCCAAGGCGCAGATCGCGCACTTTGCCAAGCAGGTGCGCGCGCTCGAGCAGGCCAATCCGGCTGCGGCAAGCTACGCGCCGGGGACGATTCTCTAACTGCGCAGGACGCGCCGCCGGGATTTTGCGCAGCCTAGTTCAGGCCGAGGTGGGCGCTGAGGTCTGCGGCGGGGCCTTGGATTTCGGCGAGTTTGCGCCAGCTAACCAAGGTGATCGGCTTGTCGTGGAGGATGATTTCGAGGCGGCCGATCGGCTGTCCGTTGACATCCCCCTGACGAAAGCAGCGCACGCTGCGCACGTCGGCGCGGGGGACGGTTTGGCGGCTTTGCTCGCGGCCATGCTTGAGGCGCAGCAGCAGCAATTGCTGGCCATTGGCTTCGATGCGCACGGTCGTCCCGCGGCTGGCGAGCGCGCGCACCACGGCGAGGGCCGTGATGCAGGCAAAGACGCTGCTGAAAGCAGTCCAAGCGAAGTGAAAAAAGTCATCGTGTGGGATCACCCAGACGCCGAGGGCCACAAAAAACAGGCTCCCCGCCAAAATAATGCCGGGGGCAACGAGATTCTGCGCAGTTGCCAGCTCGATGGCGAAGGGCTGGGTGGATCCGCCAGTGGCTGCCGATGGAGGCTTGGCGGATTCCGACCGCTCCCCCCCGAATCCGAGCGCCCGGCGGATGTCGGCCACTAGCCAGAGCTTTTCCTCCTCGCTCAGGGCGCCGCCGAAGCGCAGCCGCCCGTTGGTCGCAGTTACCTCGACGCCATGGACGGGCTTGTCGTTGACGGTGTAAACAACCACCCGGGCCACCCCACTCACCGCCTCGCGCGCCAAGGTCTTGCGGCTCATCCGCTGGAACAAAGACCTAACCAAGATCACCTCGCTCGGGGAGACAACCAGCAGGTGCTTGGCGAACTTGCCGCGCAGCGCCACATACCCGATGCCAAGGCCTGCGGCCCAAAATGGCAGCAAGAACACCAGCGTCAACCAAGCCCCCAAATCCCCTGACTTCGCTGCCTCAACCGCTCCCGCGCCGGTCATGAACACGAGAAATCCGAGCCAAATGATAGAAAAGAGCATCAACCCGTGGGACTTGCCGGTCGGCGGGATCTCCCAGGCGAGGGTCCCCAGTTCCAATTCGCGGCGCACAATGCCGCTCCCCGCCGGCTGAATGTCCGGATCCGCCCAACCCTCATCGTCGTTCTGGCCCGAGAGCCACTCAAGCAGCGAGGCGCTCGTCCCACACGCCGGACAGGTGCCCACCGTGGCGCCCGCTCCAACCTGCGGCTGGACGATTTCCCTGCAGCTTGGGCACGGGCGAGATTTCACCACCTTGAGGGCCAGCGACTGGAGTTTGGCAAACATCGGTCGCGCAGGGTAGATTCCCCCGCCTCGCGGTGAAGAGGAAATTTTCCCCGTGCTTCGCGTTTGCGTGGCCCGCGTGAATCAGCAAGCCTAGGAGGGTGAATGGGAACCGCTTGATCCAGCTTGTGCGCGTCGTCGTGGTCGCGGGGACTTTGCTCGGCGGCCCAGCCGGGCGCGCAGCCGAGCGGCCCAACGTGCTGATTTTCTTCACCGACGACCAGCGGGCCGACACGATTGCGGCGCTGGGGAATCCGGTCATCAAGACGCCCAACCTCGACCGGCTTGTCCAGCGCGGGCTGGCGTTCAACCGCGCGTATATGCAGGGGGGCATGCACGGGGCGACCTGCGTGCCCTCGCGCGCGATGCTCCTGTCGGGGCGCAACTTGTTTCGGATCGACGAAAAGCTGCTGCGCGACGAGACATGGCCGGCGGCGTTTGGGCGGGCGGGCTACACGACATTTGTGAGCGGCAAGTGGCACAACGGCGAGGCGTCGATTGCGCGGAGTTTCCAGCAGGCCCGCTCGATGTTCACCGGCGGGATGACCAACCCGCTCAAGGCCAAGCTGCGCACCTTGGCAGACGGCAAGATGGGGCCGCCCCAGCCGGCCGGGCAGCATGCCTGTGCGGTGTTTGCCGACGAGGCGATCGGTTTCCTCAAGGAGCACCGGGATGGCCCGTTTTTCTGCTACATTCCGTTTGATGGGCCGCACGATCCGCACATCGTCCCGGCGGATTTCCCCATCCATTACACCGCCGATCAGATCCCCCTGCCGGAAAATTTCCTCCCGGTCCATCCATGGAACAATGGCGAGATGGCCAACCGCGACGAAAACCTCCTCGGCTGGCCGCGCTCCCCGGAGGCCATCCGCACGATGCTCGCCGAGTATTACCGCTACATTTCCTTCCTGGACATGCAGATTGGACGGGTGCTGGACGTTCTGGACGCCTCGCCGGAGGGGAAAAACACGCTCATCGTGTTCGCGTCCGACTCGGGCGTGGCGCGCGGCAGCCATGGCCTGATCGGCAAACAGAACCTCTACGAGCACTCCGTGCGCGTGCCGCTGATCATCGCCGGCCCGGGGATTCCGGCCGGGCGCACCACCGACGCGCTCTGCTACCTTTTTGATGTGCTGCCCACCTTGGGGAAACTTTCCGCCGTGCCCGCCCCGCCGACCAGCGAGGGCCAGGACTTGTCGGCCACCCTGGCCGATCCCGCCCAGCCGGCGCGCCCGGCGTTGGTCTTTGCCTATCGCAACCTCCAGCGCGCCCTCGTTCAGGAACGCTGGAAGCTCATCCGCTACCCGCTCGTCAATCAGACCCAGCTCTTCGATCTGCTGGCCGACCCGCAGGAAAAATCCAACCTCGCCGAGGCACCCGACCAGGCTGCCCGTGTCGCCGCCTTGAACGATCTGCTCCAAATGGAAATGACCCGCGCTGGCGACAACGCCCCGCTCAAGGTGGCAAACCCCCTGCCCGCCGCATGGGTCCCGCCTGCCGCCAAGCCGCGCGACCCGGCACCTGCCTCTGAGGAGTGATGTCGTATTAGGAACCCGCAATGGCGCGCCACGCCTTCATCGCAAATGACGGGAAAAAAACTCTAAAGCACTGGTTGTTAGATGCTTTCATCTTTATCTCAAAACCTCCAACAGACCGATATAATCATTCGTTTCAAACATACGATTCAATCTGGTTTCCGCGGCAAGAATGCGCCTGCGTGGCTCGTACAGCCTTAGACCGATGCGGGATTTCAGATGGATGATGTGTTTGCTGTGGGCGCTGGCGGGAGTCGGCTGGGCCAGCGGGGCGGGCTTTCAGGACGGGCTGGGACAGGTGGCGGCGACCCTGGAGGTGAAGCCGGGAACCGAGGCTGGGCGGCAATGGGTGGCGGCGAGTGGCGGGAGCGTGCGGCTGGTCGGCAGCCTGCAGAGCTTGGCCGGGAAGGACGCGGTGGTGGATTTTCGGGTTGAGGGAAAAACCCTTTGGAGCCGCAAACTAAGGGCGGGCGACACGATCCGCCACGGGTTTGACGTGGCGGCTCTTGAGCTGAAGCCGGGGGCGAAGATTGATTTCCGGGTGGTGGCGGCCGCTGAGGCGGTGCGCGTTGGGGTGGCTTTCCAGGTGCTGGCTGAGCCATTTTTGTCGAGATGGGCGGCGGACCGGCCGACGGGTTATCCGGTCTGGAGCGAGAGCGAGAAGAAGGCGCTGCGCGAAAAGGGCCAGAAGATTCTGGAAACGATCCGGGAGGCATCCAAGGCCAAGCGCGGGACCGTGGTGGTCCCGCCGGGCGACTACCTTTTCCACGCCCAGTGGAGCCAGGCGTCCACGCTGAGCAAGTTGGCGGATTTGGTGATCGTGGCCGACGGGGTGACGTTCTGGTTTGAGCCGCCACTGGTCCACGCCCTGTTGTTTGAGGATTGCCGCAACGTCGCGGTGCGCGGGCTGACGCTGGATTTCACCCTCCCCTGCTGGTTCCAGGCGCGGGTCAGCGCGGTGGACCGGGAGGCCAAGACGATCCGCGCGGACGTCATGGCCGGCTACGCGCCGCGCAATTCCAAGGGTGAGGAGGAATCCTCCGGCAGCCGGGCATTCATGTTCTACGACGCGGACGGGCGCTTCATCAACCACCAGCACAGCCCGGGCGAGTGGCGTTTGAGCGAGGACCGCCAAAGCATCGTGTGCGAGAAAATCGCCCGGGCGGGCATTCCGGCCACGCTCAAGGTCGGGGATTACGTCGTTGGCACCCTGCGCACCGGTGCCGCCCTGCGGTCCAACAACTGCCAGGGGATGCGCTTTGAAAACCTCAACCTCTGGTCGAGCCCGGGCATGGCGGTCAACGAGAACGGCGGGGGCGGCGGCAACCAGTACCTGCAGGTGCGCGCCACCCGCCGGCCCTTCACCAACCGCCTGCACGCGTTCGGCGCGGACATCTTCCACCTCGCCGGCACCGACCGCGGGCCAACCCTGGACCGCTGCGAAATGGCCCACGGCGCCGATGACACCCTCAACATCCACGGCAGCTTCGGGCGCGTCGTCAAAGCCCAGGACCCACGCCGGTATTTTCTTGAGGGCGCCTATGCGGTTGGCGACACGATCGAAATCAGGGACCCGCGCTCGGTGGCCCTGCTCGGCATCGCCAAGGTACTTGCCGTCACCGCGGTTCCCGACGGACCCACGCTGAAAATCGGCGAGAAGTTCACCGCCAAGGGGACGCATTTGGTGGAACTCGACAAGCCGCTTGAGCTTGAGCCGCTCTCCCTGATCGTCATGGACGCGAAGCGCTCCGCCGCCGGGTTCATCCTGCGCAACTGCTGGCTCCACGATGATTTCCAGCGCACCCTGATCAACGGCTCGCCCGGAGGACTCATTGAAAACAACACGTTTCAGAACCTTGGCCACGGCATCACCGTCATGTTTGAAACCTGGGGGCCGTGGATGGAGGGGCCGTTCGCCCGCAACCTGATGGTGCGCGATAACCGCTTTCTGGATTTCTCGCCCAACGGCACAGCCATCAGCGTCTCCATGCAGCCCCCCGGTGGCGGCAGCGGCGCCCGGCGCTTCCAGGCCATGCCGGTGACCAACATGACCATCAAAGGCAACTACTTCGGCCGCACCTCGGCCCCTCCCCTCAGCATCCACAACGTCGATGGCCTTAAAATCGAGTCCAACCACCTCGACTTCCCCGCTGACTCCCCCCCCGCCACCGGCCTAGCCAATCGCTCGCCCGTCAACTGGCTCTACCTGCAGGATTCCGCCGCCGTCACGCTGCAGCAGAACCTCACCCCCGCGTCTCCGGGGGACAGTCCCCCTTCTTCCCCGCGCGACTAAAGTCGCAGCTCCTTGATGCCTAGCCCGCGTCGTCACGGGGGACAGCCCCCCCCCTTTCACGAGCTGCGCCGGGCGAGCAGGAGGCAATGCCTTGAGCGCTTGGAGCGCATGTGGGTCTTGGAGGCGATCTCGTCGACAGCGAAACCGGCTTTGACGAGGAGTTTCTTGAACTTTGGGGCAGGCTCGGACAGCCAGTAGGCGATGGAGCCCTGCGGCGTGATGACTTGGCGGAGTTTCTGCAGGAACCCGGGCGAATAGAGCCGGGCATTGCCGGCAGTGATGAGATCGTCCGGGGTGTTGTCGATATCCAGAAGCAAGGCGTCGTAGGACCCGGGCTTTTTGTTTGAGACGATGTCGAAGAGGTCCCCCAGAATGATGACCGTGCGTGGATCCTCCAGCAAGGGACCATTGAATTCGACGAGATGCGTCCGGTTCCACTCAATCAATGGGGCCATGAGCTCGGCGACGTCGACCGTCGCGGGGCTGCCGACCAACTCGAGCGTGCGCTTCAAGGTGAATCCCAGGCCCAAACCGCCGATGAGAATCCGCGGATGGGCCGGCCTCGTGGGCGCCCCGGCAACCAGTGCCCGACAGCCGATGTCGGCGAGTTGCTGCTCAGAATAGGTCAGCGCGGTGCTCATCAGCTCGAAGCCGTTGTATTTCAGATAGATTTTCCCGTCATGCTTGTGCAGCGAGTAGTGGGTGCCGTCCGCCATCGTCGATTCAGCAATCTTCAGGTAGGGCTTCATACGCGACAACCCTTGCCGCCTGACTCGGATGGACAAGTGTTTATTCTTCCTCTCGGAAGCTAGACGTCGCTGGGGCGAATCCCCATCAAGCGCTTGATTCAATCACTCATTGCACCCCGGCAGGGCTGATTTCAAATGGGCTAGACTCACTGAAACAGAACAAACGGGGAGACCACAGCGGCAGTGTAGACTTCGCCCGTGCCGCGGTTAAGGTCGTCTGTGGAGGCGCGGACGAGGGTGTTGGCGCTCAGCCACTCCTCGACTTGGGCACGATCGTCGCGGATGAAGGCCATGGCGGCGGTGGGAAGATCCAAGGTGGGATCGACGCGTAGAAGGACGCCCGCCTTGAGATGGGGCAGAAGGTAATCCGCGGAGACTGGGCCGGTGTATTTTTCCAGCCGCTGTTGCTCGGTGAGATCGGAATCTCCAATGATCTGGTAGCGCAGGGACGGATCACTCATAGGGCTGAAGGGCTTAGGCGTCGGCCAGGGCGGCTTGGCGGGCCATGAGCCAGAGGAGGTCGGAGAGCCGGTTGAGGAACAACAAGACTTCCGGTGACACCGGACCGTCCTCATCCTCAAGCAGGCGCACATCGCGCTCGGCCCGCCGGGCAATCGCGCGGGCAAAGTCGAGGTGGGCGGACGCTGGCGGAGCGCCGGCACCCGGGCGGGCCCAGCCGGTGAACTTCAGGCCGCTTGCCTCCAGCGCGCGGGCATGGTTTTCAAGCCATGCCACATCGAGCGCCGCAATGAGCCCATAGCCTGCGGCGTGGTAGCGCTCGGCATCCCCGGAAAGGGTGGCCAGCTGGCCCATCAGGTGGACAAGCCGGTGCTGGATGCCGTCAACGACCTCGGAGGCCTGAGAGCCGAGCCCACTGGCGCGGGCGATGCCAAGGATGGCATTGAGCTCATCGACGGTGCCGATGGCGCCGACGCGCACCGAGGTTTTCGCGATACGGCGGCCAAACAACAGGTCGGTCTCTCCCTGGTCGCCGCGGCCGGTGATGATGCTCATGCGCGCTTGTTAGCACGACGGCGGTCCGGGCGCTAGAGCGGGTTTGGCAAGTTGGCGGTCGCGTTTTATCGATCTGCGGTTATGACTGCGGGCGTGAAGCTTGCCCGCCTGCCCGATGGCTCCCCGGAGATTTTCCACACCCTGCAGGGTGAGGGCGCCAGCATGGGCATGCCGGCGATCTTTATCCGCGCATCGCGCTGCAACCTGCACTGCGTCTGGTGCGATACCGATTACACCTGGAACTGGGACGACACCCCTTGGCCGCACCAGCGCGATGCGGAGCCGGGGTACGCAAAATTCCGCCGCAGCGAGCAGACAGTCCTCATTGATCCTGAGGAGATTGCCCGGATCGTTCGGGCCCTCCCCTGTCGGCGTCTGGTGCTCACCGGTGGCGAGCCGCTGCTGCAGCAGCGCGACTGGGTGGCCCTGCTCGATATGCTCAACGGGGCGGAAGCGGACTACGCCGTGGAGATTGAAACCAACGGCACGCTCATTCCCACTGCCGCGCTGGACCGCCACGTCACCCAGTACAACGTCTCGCCCAAGCTGGAAAACTCCGGCAATGCTGCGAGCCTGCGTATCCAGCCGGACGTGCTCCGCTGGTTTGGCGCCTCGGCCAAGAGCTGGCTGAAGTTCGTCATTGCCGAACCCAGCGACCTTGCCGAGGTCCTTGGACTCGTCGAAACGCTTCAATTACCTCGCAACCAAGTGATTTTGATGCCCGAGGGGCGCACTCCGCAGGCCTTGAACCAGACCCGCCTGTGGCTTGCCGACACCTGCCGGGACCTCGACCTGCGCTTCAGCGACAGGCTCCACCTGCACCTCTGGGGTCCTGCCCGGGCGCGCTAGAGAGAAGTTTTAAATTGGAGCGATTGTTGTGGAACTTTTCGCCGTCAGCGGTGTTTTAGTTCGCGAAGGTAACCAACTGCCATGTCAGCCGATTCACCCCGCCACCCCGCCCCGGCTCCCCGCGATGAGCAGGATGATGAAGTTTGGGCGCTTCTTGCCCAAGCTGCGCCCGACGAGGCTGGTGCGATGTTTTCCCGCCAGGTCATGCGCACGATCCGCATGCAATCCCACGTCCAGCAGCCATGGTGGCGCCGCTTGGTGGGTCCACTCGCGATTGGTGCGGCGACCGCCGCGTGCGGCATCGCCATTGGCTTCTCCTTCCTATCCAACCAAGGAAGCGCTCCCACGGGCGCGGCCAGTGCCCGGGTCGAGACGCCAACCGCCGCGGGTGCCAACCTTGCTGTTACGGAGCCGAGCGATGACGAGATGGTCATGACTATCGCCGACCTGACCGGCGATTACAGCCACTTGGAAGTCATGATGCTCCTTGGCCTCTAACGCGGGTGATCCGGGCGCTTCTTTTTGATCTCGACGGCACCCTGGTTGATTCCCTGCCGGGCATCAGCGGCTCGCTCAACCGGGCGCTGAGCGCCAACGGCTGGCCGGTCCACCCGGAGGAAAAAGTCCGCACCTTCATTGGCGACGGCTCATGGTGGCTGGCCCGCCGCGCCCTGCCGCCCGAGGCGCCCGACAACGCGGTCGGCCCGGTGGAAACCGATTTCAAAGCCGACTACGCGCATAGCTGGCCGCAGGGAACCCGACCCTTCAATGAGATCCTGCCCCTGCTCGACGAGCTCAACCAATCCGGGCTGCTCTTGGCGGTGCTTTCCAACAAACCCCACGACTTCACCGTGGAAATCGTTAACCGGCTATTTCCGAGCATCAGTTTTGCCGTCGTGCGCGGGGAAATCCACGGCATTGCACGCAAGCCAGACCCTGCGTCCGCCATCGCCCTGGCCGCCGATCTTGCCGTTGCGCCCGCGGAGATCCTTTTTGTCGGTGACTCGCGTGTCGACGCGCTGACCGCCGAGCGCGCCGGCATGCCCGCGGCCATGGTTGCCTGGGGCTACGATGACGCCGTTGCCAGCGTGACGACTGCACAACACTGGTGCCGCGATGTCAAAACGCTGCGCTCGCTCCTGCTAGCCTGAAACAAAAAACCGGCGGACGTTGCCGCCCGCCGGTTTTGGCTATGAATAGACAACGGAGAGTCCTTACGAGGCCGACGCCGCACCCTCAAGCGGGCGCGGCAATGGCTTTTCCTTTTTACGCAACGCGCGGCGCATTTTAGTCAAGGCCGAGTTCTGAAGCTGGCGGATGCGCTCCCGGGTCACCCCGAATTCGCGTCCAACTTCCTCGAGCGTCAATGGCTTCTTGCCGTTCAAACCGAAGCGCTCGTCAATGATCCGGCGCTCGCGTTCGTCAAGCACGTCAAGCAAGCCGTCGAGCTGGTTGGCCATGTTCTTGTCTGAGAGCATCTCAAAGGGCGTCGAGGCACGCTCGTCACCAATGACCTCGCTGTAGTCGGTGCTCTCCCCTTCGTTGATTGGCGCATCCAGCGAGGTTGGCCGCTGCGAGGCCTGCATCAGCATCGCCAACTTTGCCCGCGGAATCCCGATTTCCTCGGCAAGCTCCTGGTCGGTCGGCTCGCGGCCCAGCGCTTCGGCCAGAATTGTCGAGATCCGGCGCATCTTGGCGATCTTGTCAACCATGTGGACTGGCAGGCGGATCGTCTTGCTCTGGTTAGCCAAGGCACGCTTGATCGACTGCTTGATCCACCATGCGGCGTAGGTGCTGAGCTTGCCGCCTTTGGCGGGGTCGAAGCGCTCAACGGCCTTCATCAGGCCGATGTTGCCTTCCGAGATCAGGTCGGAGAGCGGCAGGCCGTAGTTGGAGTAGTCTTGGGCAATCTTGACGACCAGGCGCAGGTTCGCACGGATCATGTGCGAGCGCGCCTCCTTGTCACCGAGCTTGATGCGCCCGGCGAGCTCAACTTCCTCCTCGATGGTCAGGAGGGCGGTTTCGGAAATCTCCCGAAGATAGATCTTCAGGCTGCTGTCTGCATCAAATCTGGACATGGGGTGTTGGGGTAGTTGGTTGTCTCGCCGGGGGGTTAGCCGGGGGGGCTGGTTTTGAACTCGCTGCACCGTTGCCGGTGCCATGACTCGCTCTCCAAGGTGCGCGGGTAGGACGAACCAGCCGCCAACTTTGTTCCTTGGAAGAACGTGACAATTTTCCACTCAAGCCAGCACAGCCCGTGCCGCGGGCGAAACCATCCCAGAAAGTCACCATTCGTGGGCAAAACTGACCGCGATGGATGCTTGCAGCCCCGCGGGCTCGGCGAGTTGTTCGCAGCCGAGGGGGCCGGGGGGCGGCGCGGGGCGCAGAATGCACCCTTTGGCCGCCTCCGCGTTGCAACGCGCAATCCCCAAGAAGGGGTGGGGGGGATTTTGTGGGGGGGGGGGTTTTCCGGGGCGGGGGGCGATTCCCTTGCGTGGACAAACGCGATTAAGTTTATAACCTGCGGGCATGATTCGCCACCGGTATTTGCCATGGATTGTTTGCGTGCTGCTGGGCCAGGCGGCGCTGGGAGAGGAGAAGGAGGGAGGTGCGCCAGCGGGGGCGCCGGAGGCGGGGGCGCCAGCGGGCGGGACGAAGGCCGCGGCGGTGCGTCACGACGGGTCGGTGACGATTGGCGGCAAGCTGGTTGAATATGTGGTGACGACGGGCCAGATCATGCTCGAAACCGATGACGGGAAGCCACGGGCATCGTTTTTCCATGTGACCTATGAGCGCAAGAACGCGGGTGACGTGCGCCAGCGCCCGGTGGTGTTTGCGTTCAATGGCGGGCCAGGATCCTCGGCGGTGTGGCTGCACCTAGGGGCGCTGGGGCCGCGGGTGGCGCCAAGTTCGCCGGATGGCACCAAGGCGGTGCCCCCACCCTATCAGGTGGTGGAGAACCCGATGAGCATTTTGGATGTGGCCGACCTTGTGTTCATTGACCCTGTGTCGACTGGCTACTCGCGTGCAGCCAAGGACGTGCGCCCGGGTGAGTTCCACGGGGTTGAGGAGGACATCGCCTCGGTGGGGGACTTCATCCGCCGCTGGGTGACGGAGAACAACCGCTGGGCGGCGCCAAAATTCCTGCTAGGCGAGAGCTACGGCGGGATCCGCGCGGCGGGCCTCGCGCAGCACCTGCAGGGCCGTTACGGCATGCAGCTCAACGGGGTGGTGCTGCTCTCATCGCTGTTGGACTTCCGCACGCTGAGTGCCTCGCAGGGCAATGACCTAGCGTACTCGGTCTTTCTGCCCGCCTTCACCGCGGTGGCCCACTTCCACGGCAAGCTGCAGGGCAACCGCAACGACATGGTGCGCGAGGCGCGGGAGTTTGCCTTTGACGAATATGCCAACGCGCTGAGCCAGGGCCGCAGCCTGTCGCCGGAGCGCAAGCAGGCGGTTGCCGCGCGCCTCGCACAGCTCACGTCCCTGCCTGAGGAGCTCATTCTGAGTGCCGACCTGCGGCTCGACCTGGACTTATTCCGCACCGAGCTGCTGCGCAAGGAAGGCAAGGTGATTGGCCGCTTTGACGGCCGCGTCGCATGGGATGCCTCGTCGCGCGCGCAGGGTTATCCGGATTACGATCCGTCCTATGAGGTGGTTGCGGGGCCGTTTTCGAGCTCGCTGCTTGGATACCTTAATGAGCTTGGCTGGAAGGACACGCGACCATACGAGGTGCTCACCGGGGCGGTCCAGCCGTGGCGCTGGGGGACGAGCAACGGCTACGTCAACCTGGCCGGCGAGCTCGCCGAGGCGATGCGCGACAATCCCCACCTGCGCATCTGCGTGATGGGCGGAATGACCGATCTAGCTACCCCGCCCGACGGGATCCGCTACACGCTTAACCACATCTTCAGTCTGCCCGAGGAGCGCATCGCGGCTATCGAGTTTCCGCTCTACGAGGCCGGCCATATGTTCTACCTCAACCAGCCCGACCTTGCGAAACTCCGCGTGGATCTGGTCAAGTTCATCACCGCAAAGTGACCATTAGTCCGGGAGCACCTCGCGGGCGCCGAGGTGCTCGGGCTCGGTCTTGAGCAGGTGGACGTCCAGGCCCATTTTCACCCGCGCGGCGACCTCACGCAGCTTCATACGGGTGGAGGCCGCGCCGCCAACCGGCTTGGCATTGTAGCCGACCGGATCCATCCCGTTGGCCAGGCCCAGGTAGATCGCCCGTTCGTTGTGGAACTTCTGGGTGATGAAGATCGCGTCGTTGACGCCAAAAACCTCCTTGGCCCGCACCACCGAGTCGAGCGTCCGCAGGCCGGCAAAGTCGCACACGATGCGCCCGGCGGGAATCCCGCGGCTCACCAGCGCGTTTTTCATCTTCTGCGGCTCGTTGTAAAAGCGCGAGCGGTTGTCGCCTGAGACAATCAGGGTTTTGACCTTGCCCGCCTGCCAGAGCTCCACGGCCGCGTTGATGCGGTATTTAAAGTAGAGATTATCGCGGCCGTTGGTCTTTTCGTCGCAGCCAAACACCACGCCGACCTGCCGCGCCGGCACCTGCGAGACGTCGTCAAAAATTCGGCCGCTCGCCGCCAGCGATGCCGCGTAGTAACTCCCCAGCATTCCAAAGACTCCGACCAAGCCGAACGCCACCACCAAGCATACCAAGCGCCGCAACCAACGGCGCGTGGGCGCGCTCGCCGGTGTTCCCGCCGGCTTGCCCGCGCGCCGCGCCGGAACCTCGGGCCGTTGTTCGCGCTTCTTAGCTTTCATCCGCTTGCAGAATCCCCGCCGACTCCTTGAGTGCCCGCACCGAGTCACCAAACCGCGTTGCCCCGGGACGCTCCGGCGCCAGCACCCGTAGGTTCCGCGCCGCGGGGACAAAATCCACCCGGCACGCCCGGCCGAGCAGCTCGCCATCCACCTCAAGCGGCACCTCGCGCTCGCACTCGACGCGCAGCGCCGCTGCTTGGATGTAGGTGACCATCCCCTCGCCGAGGTCGACGCCGCCGCGGGCCAGCCCGCGGAGCGACTCGAACACCGCGCGGTAGCCAGCTTCCTTGAAAACAAGCACGTCGAGCAGGCTGTCGGCATTGTCAGCCATGCGGAACAACTTGAATTGACCGCCGTAGTGCGATCCATTGCCGACGAGCACGCAGACGCCCGCCTCCTCGCGCCCGTCGGCACAGATGACGCGCATCTGCGGCGGTTGGTCACCAAGCACGCGCACCGCGGAGATCAAATAGGCCAGCGGGCCGAGCCGCTTCTTGCGCTCCCAGGTGGTTTCCTCGATGACCCGCGCATCAAACCCGAGCCCAGCCATCTGCACAAATGGCGCCCCGTTGGCGGAAAACAGGTCAACCTCGCGCACAAACCCACGGTCGATGACCTCCAGCGCCGCGGGAAAGTCGCCCCCGGTGATTCCCAGCTCACGGGCAAAAACATTCATCGTGCCGGCCGGCAGCACCCCGAGCGCCGTTGGACTTCCCGACAAGCCGCAAACCACCGCGTTGAGCGTCCCGTCACCACCTGCCGCCACCACCACAGGCTCGCCCGCGTCGGCAAACTTCCGCGCCAGCTCGCGCGCCTCGCCAATGCTTGAGGTCGCATACAGCGCAAAGCGCGGCGCGTGGCTCATGATGAACGACAGCGCCCGACGGCCCCGCTGGCTGCGCGCACGCGGGTTGAATATGAGCGGATATCTCGGGCCCGTCTGCATCTGCCCCAGTTCACCCGGATCATCCCAACCCGGCAACTGGAAAACCCTAACCACACAAAACCCCGCGCCGCCCCAGCTCCTCGGCAAGCTCCGCGACCGGCAGCCCGACGACATTGTCGAAACTCCCGCGCACCGCCGCCACCACCCGCTCGCCATGCTCCTGCACCGCGTAGCTTCCGGCCTTGTCTAACACGTTGACCAGCCCCAGGTAGGCCTCGATGGCCGCCTCGTCCAACACTTGAAAGTCCACCTCGGTGGTGACCACAAACCGTTGGGTTAGTCCGGCGTGGCACAGCGCGCAGCCGGTGCGCACCTGGTGGGTGCGCCCGGACAGGCGGCGCAGCATCGCGCGGGCATCGTCGAGGGAGCCCGGCTTGCCTAACGGTTCGGCGTCGAGGAAAACCAGGGTGTCCGCGCCGATGACCAGCGCGTCGCGATGGCAGGCGGCGACCGCCTCGGCCTTGGCCGCGGCATTGAGCATGCAGAGCTCGCCGGGCTCGATGGCGGCGTCATGGAGCTCCTCGGCGGGCGAGACGACCACGCGGAACGCAAAGCCCGCGGCAGCGAGCAATTCGCGCCGCCGTGGTGAGCCGGACGCTAGGATGAGTTCCATCACTCCCACTCGATGCTCGCCGGTGGCTTGGTGGAAACATCGTAAAGCACCCGGTTGACGCCGGGAACCTCGTTGAGGATCCGGTGGCTGGTTTCGCGCAGAATGATATAGGGCAGCTCAACCCAGTCGGCGGTCATGGCATCCTCGCTAACCACCGCGCGCAGGCCCACAGCCCACTCGTAGCTGCGCTCGTCGCCCTTAACTCCAACCGTGCGCACCGGAATCAAACAGGCGTAGGCCTGCCAGACCTTGTCGTACCAACCGTGCTCCTTGAGCCGGCTGATGAAAATCGCGTCGCACTCGCGGATGATGCGCAGCCGGTCCTCGTCGACAATCCCCGGGCAGCGCACCGCCAGCCCGGGCCCAGGGAACGGATGGCGCTGCA
>JBILQA010000191.1:0-5960 GCA_044373535.1 Akkermansiaceae bacterium
GCCCTCGCGCCCGACCGAGCCGCCGCACAGGTGGGTGAGCAAGGTGCCCAACAAGACAATCGGAGTCATGCGCAGTGGCACGCCGCCACCGGGCTGATGGATCTCGTCAATGATCAGGTCGTTGCCGGCCTCGACCGAGCGGCCATAGCGCGCAAAGAGCCAGCCGCTGGCCACCCCGGCGAGTGGCAGCAGAAACAGCAGCCATGGATGGTCCCAGCGCGTGCGAGTCACCTGGTCGAGCGCCCAGAGGAAAAACGCGCTGGCCGTGCCGGCCAACAACCCAACCGGGATGACGAACAAGACGCTGCCTAGCCCGAAGCGCAGGCGGCTCTTGAGCGATGGCTTGGACATGGCGTGGGTTCAACCGGTGGTGCGCAGGCCGGAGGCAATCGCGTTGATGGACAGAAGCAGCCGCGGAAACAAGTCCTCGGCCGCTTGGGATTGGCCATCGCGCAGCAGGCCGCGCCACTCGCGCAGCAGCTTGATTTGCTGGTGGTGGAGGACGCGCAGCGGGGCCTCGCGGATCTCGAGGGTCTTGGCCATGCGCGGGCGCCGCGCGGCCATCTCGCCGTCGAAGAGTTCGGCAAGTAGGTCGCGGGTGCGTTGGAACTCTGCGACGATGATGGCGACAAAGCGCTCGCGCAGGTGCGCGTCGTCGACGAGTTCGGCGTAGGCGTTGATGAAGTCCAGGTTGGCGCTGGCGAGGTTGGTTTCCACGTTGGTCAGGACGTAGCCGAGAAACTGCGAGTGGGGCAGGCAGGCGCGCAGTTGGACGAAGTCGCCCGGGCTTTGCTCCTTGAGGGCGGCCAGCGCCGAGCCGACGCCAAACCAGCCGGGCAGGTAAAACCGCGCCTGGGTCCACGAGAACACCCACGGGATGGCGCGCAAGTCGGCGACGGAGAAGTCCTTCTTGCCGGTCCGTCGCGCCGGGCGCGAGCCGATGCGCGAGTTCTCCAGCGCGTCAATCGGCGTCGCCTGGCGGTAAAACTCGATGAACCCCGGGGTGGCTAGCAGCGCCTGATAGGCAGCCTCGCTTGTCGCCGAGAGCTCATCCATGTGGGCTAGGCACGGGTCGGCCTCGGCCGGGGCGAAGCGGTGGCGCGCGGTGGTGATGGCCGCGCCGGCTAACAACAGCTCCAGGTTGAAGGTGGCGTTGGCGAGGTTGGCGTACTTCTGGGCAATCGTCTCGCCCTGTTCAGTCATGCGGAAGTCGCCGGTCATCGATCCGTGCGGCAGGGCCGCCATGAACCAATGGGTTGGCCCGGCGCCGCGCGAGATCGTCCCGCCGCGGCCGTGGAAGTAGCGCAGGCGCACGCCCGCCGCGGCCGCCACCGCGCTCATCGCCTCCTGCGCCCGGTGCAGCGCCCACTGCGCGGAGAGGATGCCGCAGTCCTTGTTGGAGTCAGAGTAGCCAAGCATCACCTGCTGGGTGGCTGGCCGGGGGCTGTTAGCCGGGAAGCGCAGCGCCAGGCTGCGGCGCGTCACCGGGTGGTTGAGGAAGTCGCCGAGGAGCTGCGGCGAGGCATCCAAGTCATCCATGGTTTCAAACAACGGGACGACCTCAAGCTGGCAGGCGAGGCCGTCGGGCGTCGGCGTGGTCAGCCCAGCCTCGCGCGCCAGCACATAGACGGCCAGAAGGTCGGAGAGCTTGCGCGTCATCGAAACGATCAGCGAGCCAAGCCCGCCGCGGCCGTGGCGGGTAAGGTGGCGGGCAAGCACCCGATAAGAATCGAGGACCGCGGCGGCCTCGTCGCCGGCGCGGATCTTGTCGTGCAGGAACGGCCTGGGGCTCTCGAGCTCGCGGGTGAGGAACTCCAGCCGGCGCGGCTCCGGCCAGCTGGCAAACGACTCGCCGTCGGCAACCCCGGCCGCAGCCAACAACTGGGCAAGCGCCTTGTCGTGGAACTCCGAGTTCTGGCGGATATCAAGGGTGGCGAGGTGGAAGCCGCCGGTGGTGAATTTTTGCCGCAGCGGCTGGACAAAATGCTCGACCGCGCTGTCAGCACCGATTTCGCGCAGGCTGCGTTCCAACAATTCGAGGTCTTCGCCGAACACTTCGGGCCGCTGGTAGCCGCCGCCGGTGGAATCCAGGTCGGCTGTTAGCTTGGTGCTCATCAGGCAGGTGAGCTGGCGCCATGGCTCCTCGCGGTAGCGTTCAAGCATCTCCTCGACGCTATCCTGGTCGCGCGCATCCGCGCTGAGCTGGGCAATGCGCGCGTCCAAGCGGGGCGGGACGACCTGCAGGTTGCGCGACAGGGTGAGGTGGAAGGCCACCTCGTCGAGCTCGCGCTGGAGCAGTTGGATGGCAGCGCGCCTGAGCATCTTGAGGGTGCGTGAGGTGACCTCCGGTGTGACTAACGGATGGCCGTCGCGGTCGCCGCCGATCCAAGTGCCGAAGCTCAGGCGCGGGATGGTGCCCGCGGCGCGGAGTTTTTCCATCGAGAAGCCGGCATCGCGCCATGCCTCGGCGAAGTGCAGCTCAAGCCGGTTGACCGCGCTGGGGAACATGTCGCGCAGGTAATAAATGGCGTCGCGCAGCTCGCGGTAGACGTCCGGGCGGGTGAGGTGGATTTCGCCGGTGCGCCAGAGGGTTTCCAGCGCCACGGTGATCCGGTCGTGGATCCGGCGCCGCTCGCGCTCGGTGAACTTCGGGTACTCGGCGCGCACCATTTGCTGATAGATGTCGCGGTGGCGCTCGCGCACGCTGGCGCGCTTGGCCTCAGTCGGGTGGGCGGTTAGGACCGGCTCCACCCAGACGTCGCGCAGCACTTCGAGGATCTGGTCCTCGTTGAGGCCAAGCGCGCGCATGTCGCGCAGGGCGCGCGGCCAGAGTCCGCGGATGGACTCCGCGCCCAAGACGCGCTCGCGTTCCCGGCGGATCGCCGCGGCGACGCGCTCCTCGACCATGTTGAGGAGTTGGAAGCCGATCGAGTAAAGTTGTTGGGTCCCGTGGGGCGCAGAGTTCTCCGCCGGCACGCTGCCTGACCATGGGAGAAAGGCGATGAGCTCATCGGCGCGCAGCCCGTGGAGCGCCTCGCCAAGGCTCTTGATGAGCTCGGCGAGGGTCTCGTCGATGAGGTCAAAGCCCTCCAGGCGCAGTTGTTCGCGGGTGTTGGGAGCGGCGGTGCGGTCGGGCATGGCAGAGCTTTCAAATCATGATCCGCGCCAAAGAGGGAGAAGAATTCGGAATTCGCCGGGGACTTGCCGCGGCGATGTTAGCTTCGCTGCGCTTGAATACCCGATTGACCTAGGGGCTTTTCCCCGCTTGCTTGCGCGCATGCAGCGCCAGCTTCTCAAATCCAAGCTCCATCGGGCCATGATCAGCGAGGCCGATGTGGAGTATGAAGGCAGCATTGAGATCCCGGCGGATCTGATGCAGGCGGCCGACCTGTGGGCCGGCGAGAAGGTGTTAGTCGCCTCGGTGACCACCGGTGCGCGGCTCGAAACCTACGTCCAAGAGGGCAAACCGGGGACCGGCCACATTTTGATCAACGGCGGGGCCGCCCACCTGATCAAGAAGGGCGAGCGGGCGACGATCATGGCATGGGGGGTCTCCGACCAGCCGCTGGTGGCCAAGAAAGTCGTGCTCAACGAGCGCAACGAGGTGGTGCGGGTTTCCGGTTAGGGGTTGCGCGCCGGGAAAATGCCCGAAAACCGCGCAATTATCCGGGCAAACACCGCTTTACAAGGGCTAGGGCATGCGCCATGGTCCCGCCCCCATGATTCTAGCGGATATTCCTCTTTGGCTGACAATTTCTATTGATCTCCTGCTTGTTGTGCAGGTGGTCGTCTCGATCCTGCTGGTTGGCATTGTCATGATGCAGCGGCCTAAGCAGGAAGGGCTCGGCGCCGCATTTGGCTCCGGGATGACCGACCAGATGTTTGGCGCCCGCACCACCAGCGTGCTGCAGAAGGGCACCGTTTACCTTGGCGTGGCGTTCTTCGCCGTCGCCTTGCTGCTGGCCATCCTCATCGGCCAGCGCAGCCAGATCACCAAGGCGGCGCTCCTCTCTAACAAGCCCGCGGCCGTCCAAGGCAGCAAGCCAGCGGCCCCGGCTGCCCCAGCTGCCCCGGCGGCCCCGGCGGCCCCCGCAAGCACCCCGGCTCCGGTGGAAACTGAGACGCCTGTCGCGCCTGTGGCGCCTCCGGCCGAGCCAGCCGCACCAGCCGCACCAGCTGCACCAGCTGCACCATCCGGCGAAGCCGCGCCAGGCGCGCCAGCCGAGCCGCAAGGCGGCACCGGTCAATAAGCCCGGCGCGTGAGCATTCTCCCGCCAGGAGTGGCCCCCGCGGCGGACTACCCGGTTTGGGCGCGCAAGGAGGCCTTTCCGGCTGCGCCGTTGGGCTATGGCTGGCAGGACCGGAAGAACCGGTGCCACGCCTGCGCGGATCTCGCGGAACTTGTCCTGGCCGTCGCCGGGGACCGCGCCTCGCGCATTGACTTGGTGTGGACTCCGGATTCGGACCACCTGGTGGTGCCCGAGGAGGTGCCGGCATTGCTCGAGGCGCTCGGCCGGGTTAGGCACCAGTGGGCGCGGGATGACGCTGCCGAGGGGCTGCGGCGAGTGAAGTGGTTTGCGGCCCTCGCGCTGTTAGCCGCTGGTTGGGCATGGTGGCACGGCGGGGTTTTGGCCGTTAGACACAGCGTAACCCTGGGGGTGGTGCTCATCGTGGGGCTGATTTTTGGATTTATTCCGTGGTATCAGGCGCGCAAGCGGCTGCGGGCGATCGTCGGGTGGAACGCGGCGCTGATGGCCAGCCGGGTTCCCGAGATGCGCTTTGAGACCTGGCTGGGCCGCCAGCGCGCGCCGCTGACCTACGGGTTGATTGGTCTGATGCTGCTGGTTGGCGCGGCGCAGTTGCTGATTCCATCGACCGACTGGCGGCAGGCGGCCCTCATGCGGAGCCTGTACGCGGCGGGCGAGTGGTGGCGGCTGCTAACCGCCCCCTGGCTCCACGGCCACCCGCTCCACTGGGTGCTCAACGCGGGCGCGCTGCTCTACCTTGGTCGGCGGGTGGAGGTCATGGCGCGCTGGCCGCATTTGCTGATGGTGTTTTTCATGGCGGTGATTTTCGGCGGCATGGCCACGCTGCACGGCGGCCGGCCGAGCATTGGCGCCTCCGGGGGCATCATGGGGCTGCTCGGGTTTTTGTTGGTTTTTGAAACCCTGCACGCGGGGCTGGTGCCGGTGTCGGCGCGCCGCCGGTTGTTAGCCGGCTTGGCCCTCACCGCCTTCGTCGGGGCGTTGGCCTATGAGTACATCGACAACTGGGCGCACGCGGGCGGCCTGTTGGGCGGGATGATCTATGCCGCGGTGGTTTTTCCACGCTCGGCCTCGCCACACCGGCCGCGCTCGACGAAGACCGACGTGGTGGCGGGGGCGTGCTGCGGGCTCATCCTGTTTGGCTCCGCGCTGCTGGCATTTTGCAAGCTGTTGCCAAGCTAGCAGCTTGCCCTGCCTGTTGGATCGGGGTTTTGGTTGGCATCCATGCGCGCGAGATGGTTAACAAGGCAGCGTGAATTTAAGACGACAAGGCGGGATGTTGGCGGGATGGGTTTGCGGCGCAGCGTTGGCAGCTCCCGGCTTGGCCACGGCGGTGCCTGAGGGATGGAAGGTCAATGTTTTCGCCGCGCCGCCTGAGGTGGACTACCCGACGGCCATCAGCGCCGCTGCCAACGGCGACATTTACGTCTCGTCCGACCCGAATGGGTCGTTGGGCAAGGATCCGAAGTTTGGCCGCATCCAGCGCATCAGCGACACGGATGGCGACGGCATGGCGGACAAGTTCCAGGATTTTGTTCCGCACGTGACGAGCCCGCGCGGCGGCCATTTTGTTGGGGGGACGTTCTATCTGATCCACCCGCCATTCCTAACATCCTACCGGGACACCGATGGCGACGGGGTGGCGGACGCGGAGAAGTTGTTGGTTGAGGGATTTGGCTGGGGCATTGAGCACCC
>JBILQA010000192.1:0-5955 GCA_044373535.1 Akkermansiaceae bacterium
CAGGGGTCCAGGAGACACTCCCGGAAAAACTCGACGGCGCCGACCTAACACCGTTGTTGCTAGGCAAGAACGAGCCCGTCGAGCGTCGGGCAGCGGAATTGCTGTTCCACTTCCCCCACTATCAAGGCGGCACGCCGCAGACGGCGATACGCGCAGGCGACTTGAAGTTGGTTCTCTATCACGAGGATCAAAGCGTGCGCCTGTTTGATCTAGCGAACGATCCTGGCGAGCAACACAACCTTGCCGCCACCCGCAGCGAAGACGCCGCGCGCCTCACCACCCGGCTGCGCGAGTTGCTTGCGGATGCCCAGGCGAAGCTGCCCACCGCGAATCCGGGCTACGATCCAGCCAAGCCGGCGCCACCTCGCGGCGGCGGCAAACCGGGCGCCAACCCCCAACCGACTTCACCATGAAAACGCTGACCTGTTTGACCCTCATCGGGCTCAGCTGCGCGCCAGCTTATGCCCACCTGCTGGTCCAGGCCCGCCACCCGGTGGCCGCGGAGCCCGTGGCGGAGCCGGTGGCAGCCGCGCCCGTGGCGGCACCATTGCAGGCGGCGGCATTTGCCTCCTTCGCGCCCGCCGTCAAGACCCGCTGGGATGGGCAGTTCCTCTACGTCGAGGGCCATGGCATGCCGGCGCACAACATGATGGTGGGCATCACCGCATGGCAGCAGCAGGTGCCCATCCCCCAGGATTACAGCGGCGCCAATGCGTGGCGCATCCCGCTCCACCCGGTGGCCGCGGCGGCACCGCGCAAGTTGGAGAACCAATTCCTCCGCGGCGCGGTCGCCTTGGCGGTCAATGGAATCCCGATTTTCAACCCGCAGAACAACCGCGGCGAATTCGCCGCCGAAATCGGCGAGCTCGACGAATGGGGCGGCCACTGCGGCCGCGCCGACGACTACCACTACCATCTCGCGCCCCTCCATCTCGAAGCCACCGCAGGCAAAGGCAAACCGATCGCCTTCGCTCTCGATGGCTATCCGATCCTCGGACTAACAGAACCGGATGGTTCGCCGCTGCGCGCACTGGATGCATGCCACGGCCACGCGGACCCGCGCGATGGCTACCATTACCATGCCTCCACTCAACGCCCCTACTTGCAAAGCGCGTTTCATGGCGAGGTCAGCGAGATCGACGGGCAAGTCGACCCCCAGCCACGCGCGCAGCCGCTCAGGCAAGGTCAGCCCCCCTTGCGCGAGGCGAAGATCACCAGTTTCAGCAGCTCCGCGGATGGCAAGCAGTACCAGCTCGTCTACTCGCGCGGTGCCGGACAAGGGAGCGTGAAGTATGCCGACCTCGGCAACAACCGTTGGAAGTTCCAGTTTGTCGACCAGGAGGGTGCCACAACCGAAACAACCTACCAAGGTGGCCAGACCCGGCCCGATGGCCAACGGCCGCCAAAAGACCCCGGCCAGCGGACGCCACGCCCGGAGGCACCCGCACGCGGGCGCCCGGGACAGCCAGGCGAGCCGGCGCAGGTACCTGGCAGCCAGGCAGAAATGGACGCGCTGAAAAAGCCGCTGCTAGGGTTTGTCCTGAGCAGTCCGGCCATCGCGGCAGACGGCAAGCTCGCCGCGCAATTCACCGGCGATGGCGAGGGCGTGACACCACCACTCCACTGGACCGGCGCGCCCGCCGGCACCCAATCCTTCGTCCTGGTGATGGATCACCTTGCTCCGGGCAACGTGATCAAAACCTACTGGACTCTCTGGGACATTCCCGCCACCACCACCGACCTGCCAACCAACGTCCACGCGGTGGGAACATCCGGCCGCAGCTTCAACGGCCGTCAAGGCTATGAACCTCCCCACTCTCAAGGGCCCGGGTTGAAAACCTATGTCATCACCCTCTACGCCCTGCGCGCCTCACCGCAACTCGCCCACGCGCCAGGCGCCGTCACCCGCGAGGAACTCCTCAACGCCTGCAACGGTCAAATCATCGCCAGCGCCTCGCTCAGCGTGAATTACACCCGCAATGGCGACCCCGCCGCACCCGGCGACTCGCCACGCCCCACGCGCCGCGAAGCGCAAGAATCTCGCCCAGCCGGACCCCAGCCGGCCACCGACCCGCCCAGCTCGCCCCAAGCCCCGCAAGGACTCATCAAACCCAGCATGGCGGACACCGTCCACGCCGAGGTCTATGCCGACAATTGGTTCATGCTCTACATCAACGACCGCCTCGTGGCGGTCGACCCGATCGAGTTCACCCCCCACAATGTGGTGAGCTTTGACTTCCTCCCCGATTACCCGCTCAACATCGCGGTCTTGGTCAAAGACAACGCCGATCCCAAAACCGGCCTCGAGTACGGCACGCACATCGGCGATGGTGGGTTCATTCTGAAATTCGCCGACGGCACCGTGACCCACGCTAACTGGAAGGCGAAATCCTTCTTCCACGGCCCGCTCAACCGCAACACCGCCAATCCACAGGTCCGCATCGATCCACTCCCCGAGCGGTGGTGGGCCGGCAATTTCGACGACCACGCCTGGCCAAACGCCAAGGAGTTCACCACTGCACAAGTCGACCCGAAGCCTCCCTTCTTTGACCACGACTTCACCACCGCTCGCTTCATCTGGACCGACGACCTTGCCCTCGACAACACCGTGGTCTTCCGCACCAAAATCGACAAACCCGGCTGGACGCCACGCTGGAACACCAAGCCCGATCTCAAGGTAAACGGCCAGAATCCCGCCCCAGCCGCCCCTTGAGGGCCCGCGCACCTGCCCGCCCCCAGCCGGGGCATAGGGCAAGCGCAGCCCACGGTGAAATGTTTGGATCCACCAATCGTGCCTCCCAATGCCAAAACCCTTCACTGGGGCCTGTCCTGAATGGCGCGTGACTAGGCCCCATCCTCGGAGTCCAACGTCTCCGGAGCCGCGACTTTAGTCGCGTGTCCGGACGCGATGAAACGCGACTGAAGTCGCCACTCCTTGGCCTGCGCGTGCGTACACGCTGACCCACGGCTAAGTTCTCCGGGACGGGCAAGGCCAGCCGTGACAACGAAATCATTGCGAAGCGACAACGCCCGAAACGACTGCCGAAGCTCTCACGAGCTTCGCTACCATGCGGGGTTTGGGTAGTCAGGGCGCGACCGCGGCGCCCTGCTTGAGTTCCGCTAGGCCCCGACCGGCTCGCGCCGGCGGCGCACCAGCCACTCGAGGATCACCAGGGCTAACAGCGGCAGGAGGATCCACCAGCGGTCCCACAGCGGGATGTTGCGCTTCCAAGTCACCGGCAGCGCGCGGGCGGCGATCTTGCCCAACACGTCCGCGGCGTTCTCCCGGGTGAGCAACTGCCCCTGGGTGGCATCGGCAAGCTCCTGCATGAGATCCGGGCGCACCGCCACGGCAACCTGTTCGGTCTGGTCCTGGCGCACGCTCACTCCCGTGCGGGTGGTCACCCGGTTGCCTTCCTCGTTGCGATACGACGCCTCAAAGACCACCTCGCCCTCCGCTTCCGGAGTTAGATTCCCCTCCCAACAATGTTGGCCACCGTTCCACTGCAGCGGCAGGTTGGTCGCCTTGTTGTCCGCGCCGAGGACCGCCACTTCGAGGCCCGCGTGGGTGGTGGGCGAGGCTGCCGCCACCCGCACGTTGATCGTCTCCCCGGGAGCCGCCTGGGCGGTTGAGGTTTCCACCACCGCCTGGCCGCTCTTGCGGGCGATCCGGTCGGCCGCCAGCCAGCGCACCGTGTTGTTCCAATACTTGCGGTAGTAGCTGTTATCGGCCTTCTGCGGACCCCAGATCGTCTGGAACTCCGTGCCCCAGTCCACCGTGGTGTCCGAGGTGAAGGCCATCGTGCGGCCACGGCCGATCTGCTGGACAGCCACGATCACCAAGTCGTCGCCGTAGTCGCTGCTCGCCGCGGTGCGCGCCAGCACATAGGCACCCGGCTTGGCGCGCTGGACGTAGTTGAACCCGCGCAGGCCCGAGAACCCCTTGCCCCATGCCTCGCGCGTCTCGTCCTTGCTCGCGCCCACCTGCATGATCGGATGCTGCCAGCCAGCCTCGCTGACCTTCACATTCACGTTGACCCACAGCGGGTCGCTCTTGTTCGACACTTCTATCGGCATGAGCTTGTCGATGACCGTCTTCTGGTAGTCCCCGGCGCCAAACGAGGTCATCCCGCCAACCATCACAAACCCGCCGCCAAACTCCTCAACGAAGGCCACCGTGGCATCCAACTGTTCGGGGCTGAAGGCCTCCTTGATGATGTCGCTGAAGATGACCACGTCGTACTTGAGAAGCTCCTCAAGGTTTTGCGGATACCCGCGGGTCGGGTGACAGACACTCGGGACGTCACGCCCAAGGCCATCCTTGAAAATCCGCATGTCCTTGCCGCGCACCTTGAGCGCCTGCTGCGCAAGAGCCGCCAACGACGCATTCCCCGGAAAGTGCAGACTCGTGACCTCCATCTCCGGGTCAGCCTCCAGCCCGTCGCGCAGGTAGGCCGTCTCGGACGGCTCGCTGCCCTCCATGTACAGCACACGGATCGGCTCGCGCCGCAATTGCCCGGCGGCCATGGCTGAGTTGTTAGCCTCGGTGGCCTCACCCTCCAACGGCTCGATGGCCACCTTGTAAAAATGCAGCCCGCGGTACGGTGAAACAAAATCATACGCGAGCTCCTGCGGCTTGCCGTCGAGCGCCACGTTGCGCTCGTCTAACACCTGGTCGCCGAGGCTAACGGTGAGCTTGCCGCTGCGGCCCGCGAACCCCGGGCTGTCGAGCCGCAGGTCGACGCGCATGCTTGGCTGCGAGGCGCTCGGCTGGAGGATGTTGGCCGAAACAATCCGCACATCGGCGGGTTGCTCGGAGCTGCCGATGAGCCAGGGGAAGACCGGCACGCGCGCCTCGCGGTAGTCGTTCATCACCGCGCGCAGCTCATCCTGGTCGCTGGCCGCTCCGTCGGTGAACAGGATCACCCCGCCCAACGGTTGGTCGGCGTGGTTCTCCATCACCTCGCGCAGGCTCCGGCCGATCGCACTGCGCCGCGCTGTTGGAGCCGCCTCGGCCGCCAAGCCGTCGCGGTACCCTTCACCGGCAAGGCCGACATGCAGCCGCTCCGCGTCGTTCCACTGCGCCTGAATATCCTCAGCGAAAAATTGCTTGGCCGCGTCAAACCGCGACGCCTTGCCCGCCGCGTCACCGCGCGCCATGCTTGCCGAACTGTCGATGAGCGCCTGGATGAGCGGCTTCTCGCTCTCGGTGCGGGTTGTCTCCGCGCGCCAGTCGAGGATGAGCACCAGCACTAACAGGCCGATGACAATCCGCAGCGACCACAAGCCCGCCCGCATCCGCCGCGACAAATGCGGATGCTCCGCGCCCACGTAGCGCACGCCTAACACCACGGCGAGGACCAGAAACACCCCGACCGCCCAAGGCCACCATGTCGGCATGACGTAACTCATCGAACTCATGGAATTCATCGGCTCCCTCCCATCGGCCATGCGGCACTGGTTCTATTGGTCATACGATAGACGGCGCGAATATTTCTGGATCAGCCCCTGATAGCCCGGCGCCTGCGACTGCGCCTCGATGCCGGACTCCACCTTCCGGTCTAGCAGTGATTCGGTGAGGATGACCGCGCGCTCCAGCGCATCGGTCGACTCGCCGGCGCCCTCCTGGGCGGCGGCAAGGTTGTCCTGGAGGATCGCCTCGCCCGCGGCGCGCTGGAACTCCGCGGCGCGGCGCATTTGCTCGGCGGCCTGCTGCGGATCCGCTCCGCTTTCGGCCACCCGCAGCTCCTTGATCTGCTGTTGGATCTTCTCTGATAGCTTTTCGAGCGCCAACTGCCGCTCGCCCAACTTCGGCTTGCCATCCTCATCCTTGATCTCATCGCTGGGTTTGCCATCCGTCGGTTCGCCCGTCGTGGCGCCCGATCCGCTCGATCCCCCCGGCTTGGTCCCCTTGCCCTCGCCCTTGCCCTCGCCTTTCCCCTCACCCTTGCCCTT
>JBILQA010000193.1:0-5939 GCA_044373535.1 Akkermansiaceae bacterium
GAGGGCCTCGGCCGGCGGCAGGGCGGGGAAGCGGGTGTCCGGATCCCAGCCCTTCTGGGCCGCGGCGCTGCCGGCGCCTGCCAAGGCAAGGCTGGCAAAGAGGGCAAGGTGGCGGCGCATCCTGCATAAACTGCGCACGATGCCCTCGCCTTTCAAGGTTTTGCCACAGCGCTGGCTCACTCGTAGCGAAGTTGGGCGCTTGCGCTGCAGTCCATGGCGGCGACGAAGCGCACCCAGTAGGCGCCGAAGGAGGCAGGGAAGGGGTGCTTGAGCAGGGTCTTGGCGGTTAGGTTGAACGTTTCTGCCAGCACCCAGGTGCCGGTGCCGGTGATGTCCACCTCCATGCGCACGGCGACATCGCGGTCGGCCTGCAGGGTTAGGGACTTTTTGTCGTAGCCGGTCATGAGGAAGGGATCGGAGGGGATGCCGGCTTTGGCCTCGGAGTCGAGCCACGGGCCGCCGTGGCCGCGGGGTTTGCCAAGCTGCCAGAGGTCATCCACCGCGCCGGCCCAGAGGGCGGCCTTGCCGTCGTCCGAGCGGATGACGTGCGGGTTGGGAGCGGTGCCCGCCGCCACGCCTGTTAGGACGAGCAGGCCGCGGTACGAGCAAAAGTCGTGGATGACGCGGTTGTGGGTTGCAATCGGGCGGACCCGGGCGAAGCCGCCGGCGTTGTTGGCGGGAAGCTCGTAGAGGCTGCCGTGGGCGTTGAAGACATCGCGCTCGGTGGCGACCTCGCGGGCGATGCGGGCGGCGCCGAAGGGGCCCTGTTGGTCAAAGGCGGCGTCGCCCTTCGGCAGGCGCCAGCGCTTGCCGTCGTCGTCGATGAAGATCACCGAGGCGGCGTCCACCTCGAGGATGCCGGCAGTGGCGGCGATGGTGGTGTTGGCATGGTGATAGGCGGCAAGCTTGGCGTCGTCGTTGCGGGTGAGCTTGAGGGCCGCGTCGAGCTCGTAGTAGCCGAGGTCGGCGCCGGTGTTAGATACGGCGGCAAACGCGAGGGTGCGGGCATTTTCGGCGCGGGCGCGCACGGTGCCGCCGATCATCGCGGGGTCGGACGGCCGGGCCAGAGCGTCAAACAAACTGCTGGCCGCGTCGCTGCGGGTGTCATGGTTGCGGTAGGTGAAGACGGCGCTCACCGATTTGGCGGAAACCGACGGGGTGAGGCGGATCCAGGCGCCGCGGTCGGCAGGCTCAAAGGCATGGAAGAGGTAGCCGCCGGGGGCGACCTCAAGGTCGCGCAGCTTGCTCCAAGTGCCGTTGCCCTTGGCGTCGACTTCGAGGATGAACTTCAATGGGCTTGCCTCACCGTTGGTTAGATGGAGCGCGCGCAGGTCGTAGCCCGAGAAGAGGAATGGATCGCTCGGAACGCCCGCTTCAACCGCTTCGTTGATCCAGACCGCTCCGCGGCCAATGACCGGGCCAAGGTGGTCAAGGGCGGCGGGCGCGACAAACCAGAGGTTGGATTGGGACTGGGGTGCGGCGACCTTGCCCTTGGCGGCGCGCTTGTTGAGGAACTCGCTCTTGGCAGTGTCGTCGCAGCCAAACACGATGCGGCCGTTCCAGGCGGTGAAGTCGCCAACCACTTTGAGGAAGTTAGAGCGCGGGGCGATGCCCGCCGAGTTTTTCGGGCTGAAGGTTTTGGGGAAATGCCAGAGCGTTCCGTGCATGGTCATGAGCAGGTCATCGCCGGTGCCGATCTCACGGATGCGCGGCCACTCGGTGTTCCAGCCATGGGCGCCGTCGTAGGAGTGGGAGCCCTTCGGCAAGCGCCAGGTGTGCCATTTCCCGTCAGCCAGGCACTGCAGGATCAGTGAGCGGTGATCCCAGCCAAGGGCCCATACCGGGTCGCTCGCCGGATCTTCGTTGCCGTAGATGCCGCCGGGGCCGCTTACCTCGGTGAACTGGTTGCGGCGCACGACGTTCCAACTGTTAGCCTTGCCGTCCCACTCGGCCAGCGCGCCCGAGGGCGTGGCAGGAAACTTCTGGGCCGCCCCGCCGTGCTCGCCGTTGTTAGAATAGACCAGGCGTCCCTGGCCGGAGAAGAGGCCCTTGCCGTGGTAGCCGGGCAGGTTGGCCTTGGGCTCGCCGGGCGCCTGCTCGTCGGCCCAGAGCTCCTTGACGGCCAGGGTGGTGAGGTCGACCTCGTAGAGGCCCTCCTCCATGGTGGCGAAGTAGGCTTTTTTTTCCGGGGCGGCGAGGTGGCGCGCGGTGCCGGTGAGGCGGCCGAACATGGCTGCGGCGGGGATGGTGCGCACGTTGCGCTGGGCGTCGATGAGGTAGCGCGAGATGATGAGTTGGTTGGTCTCGCGGTGGATCATCCGGTTAGCCGGGGTGCCGCCGACGCTTTCGGGGCGGATGGTGAGCACGAGGTCGTTGGTGATCTCGTAGAGCTTGTCGCTGGATTCCTTTGGCTGGTGGGGCGCGTAGGTGACGGCCCAGAGCCGGTCGGCCCATGGGACCAGCGCGCCGGTGCCGCACTCGCCTTCGTCGTTGAAGAAGGCCAGGTGCGGATAGATGCCGGAAAGCGAGGCTGGCTCGGCGCCCGCGGCAAGGGTCAGGGCGAGCAGGGCAAGGGAGGGAGTGCGCATGGTTAGAACCTGATAAGATCCGCGGGCGCCTTGTTCGGAAAGGACTTTTGTGCCTTGCGACAGCGTCGCTGTGGGGGAGTTTGGCCTTGCCGCGTAGCAGCTGGGTTGGTACATGGCGCGCGCCCTTGAGTCTGCTCATCGACAATCTCGCGTCCCCGGTCGTCCTCTGCTTTGTGCTCGGGATGATTGCCAAGTGGGTCAAGAGCGACCTGGCGCTGCCCGAGCCGGTCTACCAGGGCCTTTCGATCTACCTATTGCTGGCCATTGGCCTCAAAGGCGGCGCGGCGCTTTCGGCGACTCCGATTGCAGAGGTTTGGATGCCGGGTGCAGCCACCTTGGCGCTGGGCATCATCACGCCGATCTCGGCATTCTATCTGATCCGGCATGCCGGCGGGCTCGGTCGCGATGATGCGGCGGCGGTGGCGGCCCACTACGGCTCGGTCTCGGTGGTGACGTTCCTCGCGGCAATGGAGGCGGTTAAGCGCAGTGGCTTTGAGGCCGAGGGGTATCTTCCGGCCCTGGTCGCGATTTTGGAGGTGCCTGGCATCGTCGTGGCCCTGCTGTTTGCCCAGGCGAGCCGCAAGGGCGAGGGCTGGACCAAGGCGCTGCATGAAGTGGTGACCGGCAAGAGCATCGTTTTGCTGTTAGGCGGGCTGGTCATCGGGGCGGTGTGCGGCAAGGAGCGTTTGGGCGACGTGCTGCCGTTCTTTGGCGGGATTTTCAAGGGGGCGCTGTGCATTTTCCTGCTAGAGCTGGGGCTTGTTGCCGGCCGGCGGCTGCGTGACGCCGGGCGGGCCGGGGTGCGGCTGCTGGTGTTGGGCGTGGCCATTCCGCCGGTGCACGGATTGTTGGGCGTGGCGTTTGGGTTGTGGGCGGGGATGTCGGTGGGCGGGGCGGCGGTGTTAGGGGCCATGGCGTCAAGCGCGTCATACATTGCGGCGCCCGCGGCGGTGCGCATCGCGCTGCCGAAGGCCAATCCGGCGTATTACCTGACGCTGGCTCTGGGGATTACCTTCCCATTCAACCTGGCGCTTGGAATTCCACTCTATCTGTGGCTCGCTGAAGTATTGAAGGAGCGGCTATGAAGGTGCGTTTGAAGAAGGTGACCATTGTTGGGGAGCGGGTGCTCAAGGAGCCGCTGCTGGAGTTGCTGCGCCAGCACGGCGCGCGCGGGTTCACGCTCACCGCGGTGGAGGGCGAGGGATCGCGCGGCGTGCGGGCCTCGGAGTGGGAAGGGCGCAACGTCTGCATTGATACAATCGTCTCGGAGGGAGTGGCCGATGCGATCATGGAGGCGGTTGGAGAGCGGTATTTTGATGACTTTGCGGTGATTGTGTACTGTGTGGACGTTGACGTGCTGCGCGGGGACAAGTACGCCTGAGAGGAAGACGACAACCTTTTGCAATGAGCACATCCAACAGCAGCGCGCAGGTCGGCATCATCATGGGGAGCACCTCGGACTGGCCAACGATGGAGCATGCGGCGCGCACGCTGGAGGACTTCGGAATTGCGTGGGAGGCCGAGGTGGTCAGCGCGCACCGGACGCCGGACAAATTGTATGCGTATGCCACAAGCGCGCGCCAACGCGGACTGCGCTGCGTGATCGCGGGAGCGGGCGGAGCGGCGCACCTGCCGGGGATGGCCGCGGCGATGACCTCGCTGCCGGTGCTGGGAGTGCCGGTGGAATCCCACGCGCTCAAGGGGATGGATTCCCTGTTGTCGATTGTGCAGATGCCCGGCGGGATTCCGGTGGCGACCTTTGCCATCGGCAAGCCCGGCGCGATCAATGCAGCCTTGTTCGCCGTGGCGATCCTGGCCGGCGAGGAGCCTGCGCTGGCCGCAAAGCTCGACGCGTTCCGGCGCAACCAGAGCGACACGGTCAAGGCGGCGCAACTTCCGGGGCTAAGCTAACATGAAGGTCTTGGCGACGGGTGGATGGCTCGGGATCCTGGGCGCGGGGCAGCTCGGAATGATGCTTGCGGTGGTGGCCCGGCGTTGCGGGTTCCGGACGATTGTGTGGAGCGGCGGCGGGGAGGCAATCGCCGAGAAGGCGGCCGACATGGTGGTTAGGGGGGCGTTTGACGACCCGGCGGCGCTGGAGGAATTCCTCGCGGTGGCGCAACTGGCGACGGTGGAGTTTGAGAACATCCCGTTAGAAACGCTGCAGGCCGTTGAGCAGCGAGTCGGGCTGTATCCCTCGGCGCGTGCGGTGGCCATCTGCCAGCACCGCGAGCGGGAGAAGGAGTTTTTGCGCGAGCACGGGATTCCGCACGCGCCATTCCGGGTGGTTAGCGATGCGGCCAGCCTGGCGCTTGGAATGGCGGAGCTTGGCGGCGCCACCGTGCTCAAGACGGCCACCTTTGGCTATGATGGCAAGGGCCAGCGCAAGCTTGAGGGCCACGAGCAGGCCGATGAGGTTTGGGCGGAATTCGGGATGCAGCGCGCGGTGTTGGAAAAGTGGATTCCGTTTGAGCGCGAGCTCTCCGTAATGGTGGCGCGCGGAGCGGATGGCGCGGTGGTGACCTATGATCCGGCGGAGAACCGGCACCGGCACCACATGTTGGATGTGTCGATCGTGCCCGCGCGGGTGGCCGCGGAGGTGGCCGAGGCGGCGCGGGGCATCGCGGTGCGGGTGGCCGAGGCACTCGACTACCGTGGGATTCTGGGCGTGGAGTTTTTCCTCAACAAGGATGGCGGCCTGATGGTCAACGAGATGGCGCCTCGGCCCCACAACTCCGGGCACCACTCGCTGGACGCCTGTGCAACCTCGCAGTTCGAGCAACAACTGCGCGCCGTCTGCGGACTGCCGCTTGGCTCGACGCGGCTGCTCAGCCCGGTGGCGATGCTAAACCTGCTAGGTGACTTCTGGCCGGATGAGACCGGGATGCCCGACTGGGCGCCGCTGTGGGCGGACCCCGAGGCGTTTCTCCACTTGTACGGCAAGGAACGGGCTGTTGGGCGGCGCAAGATGGGCCATGTGAACCTGCTGGGGAGCGATGTTGGAGACGCGCTGGCGCGGGCCGAGCGGCTCAAGGGGATTTGGTTGGGAGAGGCGAAGCTCTGAAGACGCCGCCGGGTTGGGGGGCGGTCCGATCCGGCGGATCGGTCTGATCATCCCAAGCTGATTGAGCGGAGGGATTTGGGGTGGTGGTTAGGGCAGGGGGCGCTAGGGTGGGGCAGTGGGTGTGGTAGCGAGCATAGTTTTGCCGGTGCGCAATGCGGCGGGGACGTTGGATGAGGCGATCGGGAGTTCGCTCGCGGAGAGCGGGGTGGCGTTTGAGTTGTTGGTGGTCTTGAACGGCTGCACGGACGTGAGCGGGGAGATTGCCCACGGGTGGGCGCAGCGCGACG
>JBILQA010000194.1:0-5937 GCA_044373535.1 Akkermansiaceae bacterium
CTCACCGCCTTGCGCGCGTCCACCTGCTTGTAGCCCAGCGCTATGAGCGCCAATTCCGCATCAATCGCCTGCGACGCCAGATTCCCTGCCGCGGCCTCCTGCCACGTCTCCGCCACTCCCACCTTGTCCTTGAGCTCCAAAATGATCCTCTCTGCCGTCTTCTTCCCCAGCCCTTTGATCTTTGCCAGCGTCGCCACCTCCCCGGCGACCACGCAGGCCTTGAATCGACCCACCGGCAAACCACTTAGCACCGCCATCGCTATCACCGGTCCAATCCCGCTGACCCGCTCAATCAAAAGCAAAAACAGACCCCGTTCCTCGTCGGTCGCAAACCCATATAGCGTATGGGCCGTCTCGCGGATATGCAGGTGCGTACGCAAGTCCACCTGCGCTCCCTCCACTGGGCCCAGTTGGTCAAAGGTCGAGAGCGGAATCATCACCTCGTAACCCAGTCCCCCGGCCTCCACGACCAACCGGTTTGGATAGGCCTCTAACACTTTTCCTCGCACCCGGGCAATCATCCTGCCCCACCTTGCCGCCCCCATGCCCCCCGTCAATCGCCTTCTGGTCGCCGCAGCTCCTAAGCGCCAACGGGTGGAAAATTATTTGGACAAGTTAACAACTTTTCGCTGGCGCGGGCACAGGCTATTTTGAAAATGGCTCTTTTTGAGTCGCAAGTTTCGGCGATGCGTGCTATACTCGCCCCGTTATGGCAACCACCACAAAAAGAACCAGGTTTTCGCGCCGCCTTCCGGACCACGTGACCGACGAGTTGGTCAACGTCCTGTCCGAGAAGAAGGTGTTCGGCTTCAATGACCTGTTCGAGAAAGTCTATGAGAACCTGAAGGTTCGCAACGCGGTGAGCGGTGGTGAGGAAATGCTCCGCCTCCGTGCTTACGAAAAGCTGCAAAACCTTGTGACCCGCGGGTTGGCTGAGAAGCTCGGCAAGGAGTATCGCGGTCTTGAGCGGATCCACGAAGCGTCCAGCGAGTACATCGCCAAGCAGGCCGAGGAAGTCTAAGGGTTTTCTCAGGAGTTTGGATTCCACAACCCCGCGCCTGCAAACGGCGTGGGGTTTTTTTTGGGCTCAGCCCGTCGTTCCCCGATCAGCGGATTTTTTGCTACCCTAGCGCCCGCTGGATGCCTATCACTCGGCCCGTCCCCGATTCACCATGACTGACAGCTACCTTCCCGTCTTCCTGCAGATCCTCATCGCCATCGGATTCGCAGCCGTGACCTTGACCCTGAGCGTGGTTTTTGGCCGCTCCGGCAAGGCCACCGGGGTGAAGAACAGCGCCTACGAGTGCGGCATGCTGCCCATCGGTGAGGGCTCGCCCCAGTTCTCCATCAAATTTTACCTCGTCGCCATGCTCTTCGTCATCTTCGACATCGAGGTGGTCTTCCTCTACCCATGGGCCGTTCAGTTCAAGGACCTTATTGCCTCGCCCGCGGGTCCTGTCGCGCTTCTCAGCGTGGCCGGCTTCGCCGGGGTTTTGGCGATTGCCTACGTTTACGCCTTGAAAAAGGGCGCACTCAGCTGGAAGTCCTGAGGAGAATGATCCAGCACCTCGCGCTCTTCGAACTTGCCCCCCAAACCACGGAGGCCTCGCTTGAGGAGCTCCAGCGCTCCACCCGCAGCCAGCTGCTGAAAATCCCCGGCATTCTTGCCGTGCGCGCCGGCCGCAACCTCGACACCCACTCCAACTGGGGATTCTTCTTTGCCCTCGAAGTCGAGTCGCGCGAAAAGCTGCGCATCTGCCGCGAGGACCCGATCTTCGTCAAATTCGAGCAGGCAATGATCAAGCCTCTGACCATCAATCGCCTCGAACAATCCTTCGAGATGGATCCAGCCAAGCCGCTGAAGTATTCCTGAGCATTTCTGGGCAGCCCTGATCTTCCGCCGCCGCCTCGCGCGCCTTGAGCTCCCCCTGCCACCGGGCCGATTTCGCCCGATTCCAGTTGCGCCGGCACCTGACTGGTTTGACTGTTACACGTGGGGCACTTCCTTGCAGTGCCTGCTCGCACAACACACAAACAAACGATAAATCATGAAACTTACGATCCTCACTACTTCCGCACTTCTCGGTGCTGGCATGATCGTCGGTGCTCAGACCGGCACCCCTCAGGCGGGCTCCGGCACAAGCCAACAGCAGCAGACCACTCGCCCGCAGGCTGGTCAGCAGGCAGCCCAACAGGGCCAAGCCACCCAACAGGGCCAGGCCGCCCAGCAGCAGGCCGCCCAGCGCGCCCAGCAACAACGCGCGCAGCAACAACAACAACAACAACAGCAGCAGCAGGCTGGCCAGCAGGGCCAAGCCGGCCAGCAAGGCAGGTTTGGACAAGCGGGCGCGGCGGAGATGAACCGCGGTGAAATCGAGCTCAATGCGGCTCCCGCCAACGTGCGCAAAGCCTTCACCTCCTACTCGATGGGCGGTGAGGTCGATGAGCAGGTGCGCCATCTGAGCATTGATGGTCAAGATGTCTACGTCGCCAAGGTGGACCCGAGCGAAGCCCAGGAACTCCAGATCTATGTCACTTCCAATGGCGAGGTGCTCAAGACCCAGCAGGAGCTTGAGCTCGACAAGGCACCGCAGGAAGTCCGCTCGGCAGTGGAGAAATTCAACGACCGTGACGGCAACAACCTGTCGAAGCTCTATCGCGAGATGCGCGAGGGCAAGCTGACCTACATCGCCGAGATCAAGCGCAACAACAACCAGCAGCCACTCCATCTGCAACTCGACGAGTCGGGCAACATCGTCAAACAGTGGGAAGGGCCTGAAGGTGCCGCTGGCGATCAGCAGCGCTGATTCACCATTTTCTCAGCGCTGCGGCAAACGCCGCCACTGAGCAGGAACTTCGATGCCCCCGCCGCTCTCGGGCGAGACGGCGGGGGCTTAACCCACCTTCATTGCTCGCCGCCTTGGGCGCCGCGCTGTCTGGTGCGCAGCCACAGCCAAGCGCAAAGCCAGAGCAGCCCGGGGATGAGCAAACTCAGAACCAGCGCGAGGGTAGGCTGCTCGCGTCCTTGGTGGCCGACCCAGGCAAAGGTCAGCCCCATCGGCAAGCATCCGATAGCCAGCGCCAGCATGAACAGCCCGGCCGGCATGCGCACCAAGCCCGCCATGCAGGCGATGATTTCAGGAAATATCGGCACGGCGCGCGACGTCGCCACGGCGAGTCCACCGAAGCGCTGGAACAGCGTCCGGCCACGCTCTAGGTCTTTTGCGCCCAGTAGCCAAAGTGCTGCGCGATCGCCTAGGCAGCGGCACGCGGCATATCCGGTCATCCCCGCGGCAAACGAGCCCGCCGCGGCAATTAATCCGCCGAGCCATGGCCCATAGAGAAACCCCAGCGCGGACATCACCACGGTGCCCGGGACCGGCAGAACCAGATCGGCAACCAGCAGGACCATTCCGGCGAGCCATGCCCAATTCCCCCAGCCATCCAGCCAGGCGATCCCGCCGCCGAGAGTCCACTGCTGCTCCCACGCCTCCCCCCAGAGGAAGAAGCTCGCCAGCATGAGCACCGCCAGCCCTGAAAACCACATGATGAGCCTCATCGGTTTAGGACTAGGAACAGCGCCATTCACCGCGTGGCGCTCACATCGGCAAGGGATCCTGCAGTTTTGAAATGGGCCATGATCTTGGCCACTGCGGCATCAGAGGTCAGCCCATGCTTCTCGCGCAGCACGTCGACTTTGCCGTGCTCGATGAATGCGTCAGGCCAGCCGATCCGCTCAACTTTCGTCGGCAGGTTCGCATCATTAAGTAGCTCAATGACTCCTGCGCCAAATCCGTTCTGCAGCACGTGGTCTTCAAAGGTGCAAACCACGCGGCACTGGCGCGCGAAACGGGTCAGGCATTCAGCATCCAGTGGCTTGATCCAGCGCGGGTTGATCAAAGCGACCGACAAGCCGCAGGCTTCCAGCTTCTTTTTTGTCTCCGCGGCCATTTCACCCATGCTGCCAAGCGGGACAAGCGCCACGTCGGTGCCCTCGGCCAAGACCTCGGCCTTGCCAATCTCCAACAGGACCGGCTGCGCCTTGGGCTTCGCGCCGGTCCCCGCTCCACGCGGGTAACGGATGGCGGACGGCGAGCTCTCGTGATGCGCCATCGTCCACAGCATGTCGACAAACTCGTCCTCATCCTTCGGCTGCATGTGGATGAGCCCCGGGACATGACGCAAATAACCAATGTCGAACAACCCGTGGTGGGTCGGTCCGTCGTCGCCCGAGAGGCTGCCGCGGTCCATGCACAGGCGCACCGGCAAGCCCTGCAGAGCCATGTCATGGATGATCATGTCATAGGCGCGCTGCATGAAGGTGGAGTAAATCGCCAAAAACGGTTTGAACCCGCCAGTGGCCATTCCGCAGGCGAAAAGGGCCGCATGCTCCTCGGCGATCCCCACGTCGTAATAACGTTCAGGCAGCTCGTCCTTGAATATCTCCAGCTTGGTCCCGCCTGGCATCGCCGCGGTGATCGCCACGATCTTCGCGTCCTTCTTGGCAAAATCCGTCACCGCACGGCCAAAAATCTCGGAAAACGTCGGCGTCGCGCTCAGATCGGTCGAGCCATCCTCGATTTTGTAGGTCCCCAGGCCATGGAACTTCCCCGGGTTATCCAGGGCAGGTTTGTAACCACGGCCCTTCTCGGTGATGATGTGCAGGATTACCGGCTCATTCTGCCGCTTGAGATACTCGAAGGTCTGAATCAACAGCGGGATGTCGTGGCCATCAATCGGGCCAAAGTAGCGCAGCCCGAATTTCTCGAACAACACATTGGGGAAAAGCAGGTTCTTGGCCGAGCGCTCAACCTTGTGGGCCAGCTTGCGCACTCCGGGCCCCGCCAGCTTCTCGACAAAGTCGGCCGCCGCCTGGCGCACCGAGGAATACGTCGGGTGCGTCTGCAAGGCATTGAAATACCGGGCAATGGCCCCGACGTTTTTGTCGATTGACCATTCGTTGTCGTTGAGCACCACAATGAAGCGCTTGGTCGTCTCGGCAATGTTGTTGAGCGCCTCAAGCGTCGCTCCGCAGGTGAAGGCGGCGTCGCCGGCGATCGCCACGACTTGCTCGTCGGTTCCCGATTGATCGCGCGCAGCCGCCATCCCGAGTGCCGCGGACAAGGCGGTGCCCGCATGCCCGGCACCGTAGCAATCGTGCTTGCTCTCGGGGCGCAGAAGAAACCCGTTGAGGCCCTCGTAAGTGCGGATCGTGTCGATCCGATCCGCCCGACCCGTGAGCATCTTGTGCACGTAGCCCTGGTGGGAAACGTCAAAAACGAACTTGTCGCTCGGCGTCGCAAAGACCCGGTGCAGGGCAATGGTCAGCTCCACGACGCCAAGATTGGGCCCCAAGTGGCCGCCAGTGCGTGACAGGCAGTTGATCAGCGTCTCGCGGATTTCCTCCGCCAAGGCCGGAAGCTGCGCCTCGTTTAGCTTCTTAACATCCTCAGGCCCATGGATCGAGGAAAGTAGGGGGCCTAGCTTCAGGGTCGTGGAAGTCATCTCAGAAGAGTCGGATTTCATCGTCAGTCGTCTCGTCATCCGCACCTTCGGAAGCTCGCAAGCGGCTAGTATCAACTGATTCAGCCGGGGAATCCAGCGGGATTTCTGCGGCCGCCCGCAGGGTGATCATTTCCAGCCGTTGTTTGGCCGCGCTCAGAAGCCCCTCGCAGCGCAACTGCAGCCGGTGACCGCGCTCGTAGTCGGCCACCAGTTGCTCGAGTGGCAGTTGATCCTCCTCCATGCGCTCGACGAGAGCTTCAAGTTCGCCGAGCGCCTCCTCGAAGGAAAGCGGCCCGTCGTCGGGTTGTTGTTTTTCAGCCATGGTGGGTCAAGGTGCCGGTGAGGTGTTGCTGTAGAAGATCATTTCCTGGCCGAAAAGCGGAATCCGGTATGGATATCGCTCGTGCAGGCTCCGCAGCTTCAGATCGACAT
>JBILQA010000196.1:0-5858 GCA_044373535.1 Akkermansiaceae bacterium
ACGACGAGCCAGATTTGTTGGGCGTTATCCAACTTCACGTCGACGTCGAGCGAGCCTTTCTTGAGGATGGCGCTTTTCCAGACCGCCTTGGTGTTAGGGTTGCCGGCCGGGGCGTTGGGTGCGGGTTGTGGCGGTCCGCCCTTTTTGTCGAGGTTGGCGGCGAGGTCCTCCTGGGTGACCACCGAAGCGACGCCGTTGGCGGGCACCTCGACCTTGGCGATCCAGAGGATGGTGTTGAGGACGAGCTTGCGGAAGTTCTCGTCGCCCCAGTTGGCGTGTTTGTGGCCGCCGGTGAAGCCGAAGCCGCGGCCGCCGTCCGGGCGCTCGCAGACCCAGGCAACGTGGTGTGCTTGGCCTTTGGTTTTGAAGATGTCCGGGTTGCCGCTGCGGTCGCCGCGCTCCTCGCGGAAGAGCTTGTCGGGCGGGATGGCGGAGAGCAGGGGGGTGACGCCCTTCATGTCCTCGGCAAAGCGCATGTGGAAATACCACTCGTCCTCAATGGCGAAGGGCTTGACCCCGCGGGTGGCCGGGTGCTCGGGGATGGTCGTGAAGTCCGCCTTCCAGAATGGGTTGACCGACCAGTAGGTCTCAAAGTAGCCGCCAATCCAGCGGCGTAGTTCCGGCCCGCCGCGCTCGGCCGGAATCTCGGTGGCAAAGTGGATCATGCCCAAGCCAACACCCTTGTCCATGAGTCCGGAGATCCGCGCGAGATGCTGGTCCTGAAGGATCGGATGGCCGCCCGCTCCGTCCGAGTACACCACCACCGCCGCCGCGCCATCGAATGCCGAGTCATCCCTGACCCAGCCGTTGAGGTGGGCCTCCACACTCACCCCGGGGAGGTCCTTCAGGCACTTCTGCAGCAGCAGCACCCCGGCGTTGTGCTCGTGGTCGCCGGGACCGTGGCTCGGATTGCCGGCGATCAGGATGATCTTGCGCGGCGCGTCCGCGGCCGCGGTTGCAGCCAGCACGGCGGCTAACATGAGAGTGGCGAGTGGGCGCATCATGGCAGGGCTTGGGGATCGGGATCGGAAGGAGGTGAATCTCGGGAGGGTCGAATACAACCCATCTCGCTGTTAGCTTTCAAGCTTCGGCCCGCGCGACAAACCATTCCGTGCGAAATGCGCGGCAGTTCTTCAATATTGTTGGGCGGGATTGCTTGAGCCCGTGGGCGTGCGTCCCTTAGCCTAGGCGGATGGAGTTGATGTCCTTCGCGGTGACCTTTTTTCTGGTGTTGGATCCGTTTGGCAACGCGCCGGTGTTTTACTCGGTGCTCTCCAAGGTCCCGGAGGACCAGCGCAAGCGGGTGCTTGCGCGGGAGTTGCTCATCGCGCTGGGGATTTTGTTGGGCTTCTTGGTGTTTGGCCGTCCGGTGCTGGGCTTCCTTGGCCTCCACGCCCACACGCTGAGCATTTCCGGCGGCATCGTGCTGTTCCTCATTGCCCTAGGGATGGTGTTCCCGGCGCGCGGGATGTTGGGGGGTGACTCCGGCGACGAGGAACCCTTCATCGTGCCGCTCGCGATGCCGCTTTTCACGGGGCCCTCAAGCATTGCCATGTTGCTGCTGCTGTCCTCAAAGCATCCCACCGAGCTGCCGATGATCGGCGTGGCGGTCGTGTCCGCCTGGCTGGCCGCCGCAGTGATCCTGTGGTTTTCCCCGCTGGTCCTTAAATTCCTCGGCGCCAAGGGCAGCCGCGCCATCGAGCGCCTCATGGGCCTGCTCCTCATCCTGGTGGCCGTCGAGATGTTCCTCGAGGGCGTCGGCAGCTATCAACTGCGCGGCTAGCTGCATGTTTCCGGACCAAGCCCTGCCCGAGGGCGGTCGCTGGTCACATTCGCGCGGAAACGGCAACACCTTACCCCCCAAAAAGACAAAGGCGAAGGACTGCAAGCCCCTCGCCTTCGTAAGTCATTGATAATCCGATGGTGCGCGCGAGAGGACTCGAACCTCCACAGGGTTGCCCCCACTAGAACCTGAATCTAGCGCGTCTACCAATTCCGCCACGCGCGCATCGGCTGATCGACGGCGGGAAAAAAGCAGTTCGTTCCGGGGATTGCAACCTTCATGTTGGAAAAATATCCAAGTCGGTCGCGGCGGGATGCGGCTGAGGTCGCTTTAGGACGTCCGGAGGGTGCGCGGAAGTCAGCGGGGCTACCAGTCGTCGCTGCGGAAGGGTGAGGCGGGGAGGCCGTCCTTGTTGTAGAGGTTGGCGCCGTCGGGGTTCATCTGGAAGGCGTAGCGCACTGCGACGGGAGATTTAACCTCGGGTGAGGAGACCACGACGGAGTTATTTTCGATGGTGGCGGTGGCCCAGACCCATTTTTTGTCCGCGCCGGCAATGGCGAAGCGTTTGAGGGGAGTGCCGGGAGCCTCGGTGGCAGGAGTGCGGCCCTCCTTGGTGGCAACCATGAGACCGGCGCCGAGGTGGTCAAACGAGACGCGGATTTTATCGCCCTCCACCGTGGCGGCCTTGAAGAGCGGACCGGACGGGACGAGTGGCTTGGCGTAGTCCTTGGCCAAGGCCCAGCGGGCGAGGCGGGTGCCCACGTCGTATTTGTTCTTCGGGTGGATCCCGGTGTCGGCAAGCGGCACGGTGTCAATGATGACAGCCATGCCTGTGTTGGGGATGGCGAGGGATTTGAGCTGGGCCTCGCGCAGCTTGGGCCATCCTTTCGAGTCGCCGGGGTCTTCGCTCGGGGCTTGGTAGTTGGCGAGTTGAACGAAGTAGAACGGGAAGTCTCCCTGGTTCCAGTTTTTCCGCCAGCTCGCGATGAGGGCCTGCATCTTGAGGCGATAGGGATCGCCCTCGTTGCCGTTCTGCTCGCCCTGGTACCAAATGACGCCCTTGATCGGGAAGCGGATGATCGGGTGGACCATGGCGTTGTAGAGCTCGCTTGGGTCCTTGTCGGTAGGCGCCTTGGCGCGCGCGGTTTTGGGGACTTTGGGAGCGATCTCCGGGACCATGGCAAACCCTTCCTGCGGAGTCCAAAGCTCGATGCGGGTGCCGCCCCAGTTGGTTGAGATCAGGCCGATGGGTACGCCTGCCTGCTTTTGGATCTCGCGGGCAAAATAGAATCCGGCCGCCGTGAAGGTACCGGCGGTTTTTGGCGAGCACTCCTGCCAAGGGGACTCGACGACGGCATCGGGCTGAAGTTCAGTCGAGTTTGCGCGCTTGAACTTGATGTGGCGGATCTCAGGCAGGGCGGCGGCGGCGATGTCCTCAGCGGCGCCCAAGCAGCCGCGAAGGGTCATCTCCATGTTCGACTGGCCCGAACAGACCCAGATGTCGCCGACGATGATGTTTTTGAGGGCCAGCTCGTTGTTGCCCTTCACGTGGAGTTCGAGCGCGTTACCCTCCTTGAGCGCGGGAAGCTCGACGATCCAGGCGCCGGAGGCATCCGCCTTGGTGGCCGCCGACTTGCCCGCCAAGGACACGCTGAGTGCCTCGCCCGGGTCGGCCGTCCCCCAGACGCGCACCGGCTTGTCGCGCTGCAGCATCATGCTGTCGCTGAAGAGCGTCGCCAACTTCACGTCGGCCATGGCGGAAGTTAGCGCCAGCATGCTGGCAGCGACGGTGGTCAGGCGGGTCGAGGTCATAATCGTCGAGGAAGGCCGTAACGATGGGCGACTCAAGTGCGCTACGTCCAGACTGAACCGTGGTTGGGCCCACGCGCGTCGCGCCCGGCGGAGGCACGGCGCAAAGTCTGCGATTGACAGCGAAGGGTCAAAAGGAGTCTGGATCAGCTCGCAAGTCGGCGCCAGCGCGGTTGGCCCGGGAGTTTTAGCCATTCATTACCTCTTATGATTCATCGATCTCTGTTGCGTGGCGCGGCCTTGGCCGCGGTTGGCGGATTCCTTGCCTGCGCGGTTGCGGCTCTGGGCCAGGATGCAAAGCCGGCGGCGGTTGAGGAAGCCAAGCCTGCCGCCGAGGAGTTTGGGGTCCTTGGCGATCCGGGGAAGTTCGCCGACCTGGACAAGCGCTTGGAGGGGCTGAAGAAAAAATACGGCGGCAACCTTATTTGGAAGGTCGACGACGAGCTCAAGGTGATCTTCGGCGTCAACACCGACGAGAGGCAGTTCGAGGACATGCGCAAGCGGCTCAAGGTGCAGATCAAGACCCAGCGCGAGGAGTTGTTTGAAAACCCCATCACCACCTACGTCGGGGTGGTCATCCCGGAGAAGTGGGCCAACCCGCGGGTCCCGGGCCACTACTATCCGCACTTCGTCGATGCCCGCGCCATGGGCAGCGATCTTTCCCACGAGTTCACCCACGCCCTGCACTTCGCCGACCAAGACGCGCGCCGCCAGGAGCACCGCGTCTGGCTTATCGAGGGCCTGGCATGCCTCTATCAAGACTCCGACACCGTCTCGGAGCGCCTTGTGCCGCGCGTCGACTCCAACCTAGCGGAAATCCAGAACGAGGTGGCAGCCGCCAAGCACTTCCCGCTCAAGACGCTGATGTCCTTGGAGCGCAACCAGTTCACCAGCCGCCACTACAGTCAGGCGCGCTACCTCTGCCTTTACCTCTACCAGACCAAGAAGCTTGGCGAGTTCTACAAGGAATACCTCAACGACGAGGACGCGACCGGCATTCAGGCCGCGGAGAAAATCTACGGCAAGAAGATCGACGAGATTGAAACCGACTGGAAAGCGTGGGTTGGCGGGCTCAAGCCGCTGGCGCTCGCCGGGGTGGTCGGGCAGGCAAGCAGCGGGATCTGGCCCAAGGCTCAGCCCGACGGTATCGGCGTCTTGCACTTCCTGCCCGACTCCGCCGCCGAGGCCGCCGGCATGCAACTCGGCGACGTCATCGTGCGCATGAACCAGCGCCGGATCATCGATGCGGACGACCTCTCGCTGGAAGTCGGCGCCCACAAGGTGGGTGACAAGGTGGAAGTCGAATTCCGCCGCGATGGGAAATATCAGGTCGTCAGCCTGACGCTCAAGCCGTTGGGCAGCCCGGAGAGCCTCCCAGACGAGCTCAAGTCGCTGCTCAACAGCCGCCAGTAACGTGCGCCGGGTACTGCCAGCGGCGGCCTGGTGCGCCGCGGCGATCATCTCGGGATAGATTTCCCCCTCGCGCGGGCGAAAATGGATTAGGTTGCCAGACAACCGGAACATCCATGAAAATCCCGCTGATTCTCTTATCGATGGTTGCCTTGGTGGCTCCGCTGGCCGCCGCGGAGTTTGTCCCCACGCAGGTGCCGGCGGCTGCCAACTGGCTGGCGCATGCGGACTTTGACGCTCTGCGCGCAAGTGAGACGGGCAAGGAGGCCTTTGCGGAAATCCAGCGCGAGCATGCGCCGCGGCTTGCCGAGATGGAGCGCATGTTTGGGCTGCAGCCACTGAGGGATGTGGCCGGGATAACGATGTTTGGCGACGGCGAGGTCGGCCACGCCGTGGCGCTCATCGACGGGAATTTTGACCGTGTGCACCTTGAGGAGGTTTTCCGCGGGGCGGCGAACTACCTGGCGTCAAACCACGCGGGGTTCAGCATTCATTCCTGGGAGGACCATGGCGTGCGCCAGTATGCGGCCTTTGCCAGCAACTCGTTGCTCGTCTTCAGTCGGCAGGACGCCGGACTGCGCGAGGCGCTCGACGTGCTGGCGGCCGCTGCGCCGGTGCCGCGCGAGCCGTTCTTTGCCACCGGCGTAGGCCGGCCGCTGGTCCTGGCGAGCGCCAACCTTGGCAAGATCGCACGGCCGAAAAGTGCTGAAAACAGCAAGATGCTCGACCTCATCAGCGTGATGCAGATGACCGCCAGCGAGGAGAATGGCCGCTTTGTCCTGCGGATGGCCACCACCACCCCGACACTTGAGGATGCCAACCGCTTGCGCCTGATGGCCAATGGCATGCTGGTTCT
>JBILQA010000021.1:0-16828 GCA_044373535.1 Akkermansiaceae bacterium
ACCGATGAAGTCCACCTGAAGAGCATCGTCATGATTGATCGTTATTATCCATGGTTATTGGCCGGCATCGGGATGCTGGGAGCAATGTCGCCGGGGATTTCCTGCGGTGCGGAGCCTGCGCGGAAACCGAACATTGTGGTGGTGCTGGTGGATGACATGGGGTTTTCCGACATCGGGTGCTTTGGCAGCGAAATCGCGACGCCCAACTTGGATAAGCTGGCGGCCGACGGGCTGCGCTTCACCCAGTTCTACAACACGGCGCGGTGCTGTCCGACGCGGGCGTCGTTGCTAACCGGACTTTACCCGCATCAGGCGGATGTCGGCCACATGGTCAAATCCGAGTTTCAAATCGACGGCTACCACGGCGAGCTTTCCAAGCAGGCGCGGACCATTGCGGAGGTGCTCAAGCCGGCTGGTTATGGGACGTATATGCTGGGGAAATGGCATTTGAGCACACCGGATCAGCCGGGGAACTGGCCAGCGGACCGCGGGTTTGAGCATTATTATGGGATCATTTCTGGGGCGACGGGATACTTTGGGCCCACCACGTTAACGCGCGACGCGACGCCGATCAGCCCGAAATCGGACCCGGAATACAAGCCGGCGAACTATTACTTTACCGACGCGCTTGGCGACAACGCGGTGAAGTACATCGGTGACCATTGCCAGAAGACGCCGGAGAAGCCGTTCTTCATGTACGTTGCCTTCACCGCGCCGCACTGGCCGTTGCATGCCCCGGCGGAAACCATCGCCAAGTATCGCGGAAAATACAAAGCCGGCTGGGAGGCAATCCGCAACGCCCGCTACCAGAAGCAGTTGGAAATCGGCCTCATCGACAAGTCGTGGGCGGCGTCCGACCACGACGCGCCAAAGTGGGACAGCCTGACGGCCGAACAACAGGATGAGATGGATTTCCGCATGGCCATCTATGCCGCCCAGGTCGACCGGATGGATGAAAATGTCGGCAAGATCGTCGCCGCCCTGAAAACCCAGAAGCAGCTCGATAACACGCTGATCTTGTTCTTGTCCGACAACGGTGGCTGCGCCGAGGGCGGGATGCTCGGCGGCGGGACGGCCGCGTCGCTGGGCGGCCACAACGGGTATTTGTTGAGCTACGGGAAAGCCTGGGCCGGGGTTTCCAACACGCCGTTCAGGTTTTATAAGCACTTTGTCCACGAGGGGGGGATTTCCACCCCGCTCATCGCGCACTGGCCGACAGGAATCGCGCGCAAGGGACAGTTTGAGGCCCAGCCGGGGCATCTTATTGACGTCATGGCCACCTGCGTCGACGTCGCCGGTGCGGATTACCCGAAGGAGCAAGCCGGCCAAGCGGTTCCGCCGCTCGAGGGGCGCAGCCTGGTGCCCGCGTTTGCCGGCAAGCCGATTGAGCGTGAGGCACTCTTCTGGGAGCACGAGGGCAACCGGGCGCTGCGGGTCGGCGCCTACAAACTTGTCGCCAGACGTCCGCAAGGCGACTGGGAACTCTACGACATGACCAAGGACCGCACCGAGGTGCACAACTTAGCCGCCGCCGAGCCGGAACGGGTCAAAACCATGGCTGCCACCTGGGACTCCTGGGCCAAGCGCACCCATGCGATCCCGTGGCCGTGGGACGGGCCAAACCGCGCCAAGGACCTGCCGGAGAAAGCCAAAGGCAAGGGCAAGCAGGCCGAGCCGGATACCGAGTAGGCGCGCGGGGGGGGGTCGTGGCTTATTAGCCTCGGAACGGTTAAAGGCTGCGGAAAACATCATCCGTGATGCCTGCTTGCTTGAGAATGGAGCGCAGCGTTCCTGCTGGCACGTCACCGGTGTGCATCGGCAAGTATGTCTGGCGACCATCCTTATGACGCAGGACTAAGTGTGAGCCGCTCTGCCGGCGCTCCTCGAAGCCGGCCCGCTTGAGCTTCCGGAGGACTTCATTGGCCTTGTAGGGCATCTCAGGCGACTTCCACGGTCGTGAGAATTGCCTCCGAGGCGGTAATGAGTGGTTCTCCGAGGGCGCGCCGCTCCTCATTCCACAAAGTCACCAGATCACGGGCCGCGTCCAGTGCACCCTCAACACCAAGGCCGTGAGTTGTCAGACCGAGCGAGGGAATATAGGCGTAGAAGTAGCCCGGCATTGCCTCCTGGTCCGGAATGCGTTCGAGCATGACCGGATAGCGCATGCTAGGACAATGCTGCAACGGCGGAAGGTTGTCGAGGGCCCGTTGAAAGCCCTTTGGAAATCATCCCGTCAATCCCCCAATCCCGGCACCACCTGCGCATCGGTGATTGCCAGCGCGGCGACGCCTGCTTGAGTGTTAGGCAATGAAGAAGGCCGAGCGGGAGTTTTTGTTTGAGTTGTTAGAGCAGCCGAGCCCAACAGGATTTGAGATGGGCGGTCAGCGCTTGTGGGCCAGGCACTTGAAGCCGGTGGCCGAGGAAGTTGCCTGTGATGCCTACGGGTCGACCTGGGCGAAGCTGGCGGGCAAGGGGAAGGCGCTCAAGACGGTGATGCTGGAAGCCCACGCGGATGAGATTGGCTACATGGTCAAACACGTCACCGACGACGGGTTTCTGCGGCTCGACCGGATTGGCGGCAGCGATGCGGCGATTGGCCGCGGCCGGCGGGTCCGCGTGCTCGGCGCCAAGGGCGAGGTCGTCGGCGTGATCGGCAACACCGCCATCCATCTGCGCCGCGACGAGACCGACAGCAAGGTGCCACAAGTCCATGAGCTGTGGGTGGATGTGGGGGCGGCCAGCGCCGCGGAAGTCGCCGGGATGGGGATCCGCGTCGGCCACCCGGTGATCTATCAGGAAGGGGCGATGGAGCTGGCCAACAAGCGCTTGGCCGGCCGCGCGCTGGATAACCGGCTGGGCAGCTTCATCATTGCCGAGGTGCTCAAACGGATCGCCGCGGGAAAACTCAAGCCGGCCTACAACCTCGTCTGCCTCAATGCGGTGCAGGAGGAAATCGGCGGCCACGGGGCGGTCATGGCCGTCGAGCGGCTCAAGCCGGACCTGTGCATCTGCTTGGACGTCACTCACGCAACCGACACACCCGGAATCGATCACAGCAAGCACGGGGCGGTGAAGCTCGGCGGCGGGCCAAGCGTGACCCACGGGACGGCCAACCACCCGCTGGTCGTCGAGCGGCTCGTTGAAGTGGCGGCAAAAAACAAGATTCCGCTCCAGCACGAGGCGTCGAGCCGGTTCACGGGCACCGACACGGACCAGATTTACCGGATGCGCGGAGGCATTCCATGTGCGTTAGTTTCCCTGCCCCTGCGGTGCATGCACTCGGTGGTGGAAACCGTGCACTTGGATGATGTCGAACGGACCATCGAACTTCTGGCGGCCTTTGTGCTTTCCCTCAAGGCGGCGGATTCTTTTGACCAAGTTCTTTGAATGAAATTGTGGACGGCCATGATGTGGATGGCGGGCACCGTGGCCGGGATGGCTGCGGGGGGGGCGAATCCCGTGGATCTGGCGAAGGACCCGCGCGGGCAGGCGGCGCTCGCCTACGTGGAGGCGCTGCGCTCTGGCGGGGAGCTTCAGGGAGGCATCTCCGCGGAGACCGAGAAGGAGCGGCGCAAGGACATCGCCAGCCAATGGGTGCTGCTGCGCGGCTTGCTGGCGGATTCCGGGGCCCTTCAGGTGGAGGCGCTGGGTGGCGACGAGCAGCTCGCCGGGGTGCTGGTGCGGGCCAAGCGCGCGGACCAGCCGACGGAGGTGACGATGGTGGCGGTGGCCTTGGTGCAGAGGAATGGCGGCTGGCAGGCGGCGCCGCTGCCGGGGATTTTCGCCAACGCTGGCTTGCCGTTCGATGCGGACCTGCGTGCCCGCGCCAAGAAACTTGAGGTATGGCTGGCCGAGCAGCAGGTCCAACGGCTTGACGCCCTGCAACAGGCTGCTGCTGCTGAGTTCACCGCGGCGATGGAGCGCACGGTGGGACGCGATATCCTGCTGGAAAGCCCGGCCAAGGAGATCCTGCAGCGGTTTCTCGAGGCGGCCGAGAAGCGCGATTTTGCCGCGCTCATGGCCCTTTGCGGGGGCTTGCAATCCCCGCGGCCAGATGACTGGGACGAGCGCCTGCGCAGCGTGACACGCTGTCTGCGGGATGCCGACAAGCCTGGCAAGGCGAGCGCATGGACCCTGCTGGCGCAGCCGGAGATTGTTCGTTTGATCTTTGTGGAGAAGGACTTGCCGCCATATTTTGGAATCGGTTTCTACGACCCGCACCGCAATCAGCGCGGCGGCATGATCAGCGAGATGTTTTTCCAACTCGATAAGGTCAATGGGCTTTGGCGGGTTAATTTGCCCGACGAACTGATGACCGCCGCGCCGCTTGCGGAAGGCGAGGAGGGCGGGCAGGCGATCTGGATCGGCCGCGGCGAGGACGAGGAGATGCCCGATTGGTTTTCCGAGGCATTTGAGCGCCTCAATGAGCCGTTGTTCTTTAAAGACCCTGCGGCGCTTGCCGAGGCAGTTGTGCAGGCGCTCGAGGGCGGGAAATTTGCCGAGTTGATGAGGATGCTGGGTCGTGAGGTGCCGATCCCGGGTGAGCGGCGCGCGGAGTATATCGCTCTGGCGCGGTTCTGGCAGCAGCTGCGGCCGCTGGGCGAGGCGGTCCTCACCGAGGTGGCGCAGGTCACGCCATCAGGCCCGGTGGCGGCTATCTCGTTCCGCGGGTTTTCCGCCGCCCGCACCGAGGATTTGGCCATTGTGGAAGTCCTTGCCGTGCAGAGCGAAAAAGGTTGGACCCTGGCAGTCCCGGGGATCAGCCCGATCACTGGTGAGAAGCCCGCCGCGGCAGCCAAGCAGTTGGCCAATGACGAACCCGAGCGGCGCAAGCAGCTCACCGCGCGGGGGCGCGACGCCCTGCTCGGCAGCGCCAGCCCGCTCACCGAGGTGGCCGCCGCGGCCGTCGACGAGGCGCTCGCCATGGCCACCGTGCAGGCGTGGCGCGATGCCGCCAGCGCCGGTGCGCTTGGCGAGATGCTGAAGCGGTCCAGCTGGCTGGCCGGCCCCGGCGAGCAGCTCGCGATTTTGCGCTCCCTTGGAAGCGAGGCGATCGCCGCGGCTCAATCCGCCAGCCACGGCGAAATCCTCGCGACACACCGCGACGGGCCATGGGCCCTGGTGAGCATGCGCGTGCAGCGCGGCTCCACCGTCAGCTTTCCCGCCTACGTCGTGGTCGCCACCCCGGCAGGCCCGCGCGTCCTCCTCACCGTGGATCTCGAATCCCCCGTCACCAGGATGGCCGAATTCCTCAACCAAGCGCAGTGGGCACGCCTTGCCAAGCTCCTCCCGGAAAGCCAGTTGACCAGCTTGCGCGGGCTCTTCGCCAAGCACGTCGAAGTTTGCGCCCCGCTCGCCGCCGCAGCCCCCTCCCCCGAGGGTGCCAATCCAACTCCTCAACCCCGTTAAGCATGTCAGACCTGATGTCCACTGCGCTGGCCACCGCGCGCTGCCTTGAAGCGGGGGTCGGCACTGTCGTGCGCGGCCAATCCGCCACCGTGCGCCGGGTCCTCGCGTGCATGGCCTCGGGTGGCCACGTCCTGCTTGAGGATTTCCCCGGCACCGGGAAAACCACCCTCGCCAAGGCAATCGCCGCTTGCATCGAAGGGGCGGACTTTTCCCGCGTCCAGTTCACCCCCGACCTCCTCCCCTCCGACATCCTCGGCGTCTCGGTGCTCGATCCGCGCCAACAAGAGTTCCGCTTCCACCCTGGCCCGATTTTTACCGACATCCTCCTCGCGGACGAAATCAACCGCGCCTCGCCGCGGACCCAGAGCGCTCTGCTCGAGGCCATGGCCGAGGGCCAGGTCACCGTGGAGGGCAATCGTTACGACTTCAGCGACCGGCTGTTTTTTGTCATCGCCACCCAGAATCCCGTCGAGTTCCGCGGCACCTATCCCTTACCCGAGGCTCAGATGGACCGCTTCGCCATGCAGTGCGCGCTTGGATATGTCACCGCCGAGGAGGAGGCCGCGATATTGCTCGAACAACGGCAGCGCCACCCGCTGCTTGACCTGCGGCCGGTGGTGACGCGCGCGGAGATGTTATCCCTATGCCATGCTTGCCGCGAGGTGCGGGTAACCGCCGAGCTGCGCGACTACATCGTGGCGCTGGTGGCCGCGACGCGCACGATCGCCGATGTCCAGTTGCCGGCCAGCCCGCGGGCGTCGATCGCCTTGATGAAGGTAGCCCAGGCGGTCTCCTTGTTTGAAGGGCGAGACTTCCTGCTGCCCGAAACCGTTCAGGACCTCGCCGCGGATGTCATCGCCCACCGCATGGTCATGCAGCCCGAGGCGCGCTTTTCCGGGCGCGACCGCCGCGCGGTCATTGCCGGAATCCTAGAATCCGTCCCAGCTCCCGTGTGATACCCGGTAATCCAGCGGTGGCGCCGGATGATCCTCCGCGGAGGATTCCCCGGTTCTATCAGATCATCTACCGCGCATACGCCCGCAGCCTGACGTTCAATGAGTATTTTCGTCGTCGCCTGCGCCCCGCTGGCATCGGGCTTCTGCTCCTGATAGGGCTCTCGGCGGTCCTTGGCGCCGGCACACGGCTCGCTGGCGGGCCGCAGTTGTTTTCCCTCACTTTGGCGCTGCTTCTGGTTGCCCTCGCGTGGGCATGGCTGCGCCGCGGCCGCGTGGTGGCCACCCGGGTGCTGCCGCGCTACGCCACCGCGGGGGAGACCGTCACCTATCAGGTGGAGGTTAGAAACACCGGCCGCTGGCCGCTCAGGGACGCCTGGCTGGCCGAGATGTGTCCCGACGCCCGGCCGTCGCTGGCAACCTTCTATCATTCGCGCGAGCCGGGCGAGGAGCGCCGCAACTTCTTTGACCGGGTATTTGCCGCCTACCGGTGGCAGTGGTTGTTGGACATGCGGCGCGCCTTTGACGGTGGCAAGGCACTTGTCCCGCTGCGCTTGGATCCGGGGAAGAGCGCCATGGTGACCGTGGAGATGCGGCCGCTGCGGCGCGGGCGGCTGGTCTTGGGCGACCTGCGGATTCTGTTAGCCGATCCATTCGGGCTGTTGCAGCGTTGCCGGAAGGTGTCAGCGGCGGTGGACACGCTCACCGTGTTGCCGCGGCGGTACCGTCTGCGGCCGCTGGCGCTGGATGGCAGCGCGCGCTTCCAACTCGGCGGCGAGGTGCTCTCAAACGCGCTTGGCCAGTCGGGCGAGTTTCTCGGGCTGCGCGACTATCGGCCGGGCGACTCGCCGCGCCAGATCCATTGGCGCAGCTGGGCGCGCTTGGGGCGCCCGATCGTCAAGGAGCTCGAGGACACGTTTCTGCCGCGTTATGGGTTGGCGTTGGATACCTTTCCTGCCCCGGGGGACGAGGCGCTGTTTGAGGAGGCGGTCTCGCTTGCCGCCTCGTTCGCGGCGACGTTGGAGGCGCACGACTCGTTGTTGGACCTGATGTTCATCCATGGCGAGGCGCACGAGTTCACGGCGGGCCGCGGCACGGCGAAGGCGGAGAAGATGCTCGAGGTGTTGGCCGCGGTGGAGAGCTCGCCGCGGGAGGATTTTGCGGGTCTCGGGCAGTTGGTGCTGCGCCACCGGGATGAGTTGAGCGCGTGCCTGTGCGTTCTAACCGGGTGGACGCGGGAGCGCGCCGAGTGGGTCCGCATGCTTGCGCGCAGCGGCGTCGAGCTGGTGGTCTTTGTCATCTGCGCGGACGCCAAGGCAAGCGCTGTGCTGCTTGAGGTGGACCGTCCACCGGTGAGGGTCCACCTGCTGGGCGCTAGCCGGATGCAGGCGGACGTCCTGGCGCTGCCGGAGCGGCTGTAGCGTGCGGCGCCGGTGCGGTGCGCGCCGCGCGAATAAGGGGCACGGCGCGTCCGCTGGACAGCGGGGTGAATCCGGCGATAGTTGCAGGTGAGTGAGGAGTGAAGCGGAAGCCGTGGGAGCAACCGGCGTCGTGATCTACGACGAGGAGTCGGTGCTGTGCCCGCCGCGCTTTTTGCTGGGGATCACATGGGTGTTTTGGGGTGTGCTGGTGGGGCAGCCGGTTGTTGGGCTGATTTGCGCGATGTTGCTGGAGGCGCGGAGCTGGACGCGGGTGCGCTGGGAATTGATGCCGCACGGGTTCATCCGTGCGTGGCGTCTGACGGTGACGCTGGCGGTGGCTGCCGCTCTGTTGATCTGGCTGGATGGGTCCGATGGGTTCTTACGGTTTTTCCGCTGGTTGCCTGTGGTGATGATGCCGCTGGGCTTGGCACAGCAGTTCAGTGCGGAAGGGAAGATGCCAGCCAACACGTTTGCATTTTTGGCGCGGCGCAGGGTGAGGAGCCTCCTGAGTCAGGGCCGGCGGGTGCGGGTAGTGCTCATTCACTTTGGCTATCCGCTCATCTGCCTGACCTTGTTGAGTGCGGCGGTGGGGATGGAGCAGGACACGCCATGGTTTTTCCCGGGTGCGGTGAGCATCGCGGCCGTTGGCCTGTGGGCGGCGCGCAAGAAATGCGAGCGTCGGCCGCTGGCGTGGTTGCTGGCGCTCGCGGTGGCCGCCGGGGTGGCATTTGGCGGCCAGATGGTCCTGTTGATGATGCGCGATTGGGCGTCGGCCCAGCGGTTTCCGGGAGAGGGCGCAAAGACAACCGGCATGGGGCCCAACCATGTGTCAACCCGGATTGGCAGCCTTGGTGAGCTTAAGCAATCGCCAGAGATTTTGTGGCGCTTGAAGCCGGTGGCCGGGCGGGTTCCGCCGCTGCTGCGCATGGCGACCTACAATTCCTACCAGCGCGGGTTTTGGCGCTACGGGTTCTATCCCAAAGGGCAGAGCTGGGAGGATGACTTCCGCGACATGCCGACCTTTGGGATGGGCACCTTTGGTGACGGCCGCGTCGCGCGGCGTGAGGATGTTGGCCGGCCGATGGACAAGCGCCTGCCGCAGGTGAACCTGCGCGGTGGCGTAAAGTACCACAGCCTGCTGCCCATCCCTGAGGGCGCACGAACCTTCTACGGTATCCAAGCGCGCGAGCTTGAGGGGAACTCGCTGGGTACGGTGCGCATCGCTCCGGAACATGCCGTGGCCGACATGCGCATCGTTTGGGACGAGAAACGCAACCTTGAGGTCGACCCATGGGAACCGGATCTGGGGGTCCCCGTGGCTGAGCGCGACGTGCTTGCCGCCGTAGTCGGCCAGCGCGGGCTGGATTCCGGCACGACCGCGGAAAGGGTGGCCAAATTGCGCAGCTGGTTTCTGCGTGATTTCACCTACAGCCGCTACCTGAGCATCCGCCAACCGAAGGAATCCTCCAACGGCCCCGGAGCCATCAGCAGCTTCCTTACCGACCACCGTCGGGGTCATTGCGAATACTTTGCCACCGCCACGGCCTTGCTGCTGCGTCAGGCGGGCATCCCGAGCCGTTATGCGGTGGGCTTCGCCATCATTGAGGAGGATCAGGTTCGCCACGAATGGGTGGCGCGCGGAACCCACGCCCACGCGTGGGCGCGCGTCTGGTTTGCCGAGGAGGGGCGCTGGAAGGATGTTGATCTCACCCCGCCGCAGTGGCCAGCGGGTGAGCGCTCAACTCCGCGCGTTCAACAGGCATTGCTCGATGCATGGCAGCGCTTGCGCGAGGACCTCCTCGTCTGGCGTAGCCAGCCGAGCAACTTGTCGCGGATCACCGCGGGCATGGTGGGCGTTGGGGTGCTGCTCACCGGATGGATGGTGCGCCGCCTCACAACCTCGCGCCAACTCTCCCGCAAAATCCTGCGGCATGCCCGGGGCGCCGCCGCGGTCGCCTCGCCACTCCTGGCGCTGGAACCACTGGCGGCCAAGTGGATTGGCCCGCGCCCTGAATGCCAATCGCTTGCTCCGTGGATCTCAGCCCTTGGCGGCGCTATCCCGGGCATAGCCGCACCTCTCGGCGAGGCACTCGCCTTGCACCGCCGCGCGCGCTTTGACCCCCATGGCCTGAATGCGCCCGAGTCCGCCCGCCTTGCCGCGCTCGCCGTTGAACTACAGAAATCCCTTAAACGCAGAGCCTAATAGCAAGAAGCCGCGACTTCGTAGCCCTGGCCCTGCAAGCTCCAGCCCCGTCACGACAAGTCCCTCGGTAGGGGCAGGCGGGAGATTGGTCGGGGGGCGTGGCTGCTAAAAGAATCCTTGGCAAGGCGGACTTGAGAGTTAACCTTCGAGTGGCTGTGATAATCTTCGGATATTGATTTATAAGCGTTCCTACGCAGTCTCTTAGCCCCTCTTTCCTCCCGGGCGCAGCACCGAAAACCAGCTGTCAAAATCAAAGAATCATGTTTCACAAGATCGATTACCCCTTCCTCATAGGCGCGTTTCTGAGTTTCGTCACAAGCGTCTCACTGTGGTTCCTCGTGAGTCATGAATATGGGCTGTTCGTTGGCATCTGGGTGCCCAGCATTCTCAGTCTTTGGGTGGGAGTGAGAGTGGTCATTCTTTCTGCTGGCATTCAAACCCGGAAAGATTCCTGAAATATGGGTACAGTCCTTGCTGTTTTTGTAATCGGCACAGTCGTCACTCTCATCATCGCCAAGGGGTTGATGCAGGCGAATGATTTTGCCAAAAGCGAATTGGAAAAACTGGAGCCATCTGTTCAAGACGAGAGCTCTGAGTAGTTGTTGATCCACGCCTCCGGCTCGCTGCTGAGCCGTCCCCTGTGAGTCGGCTTCGCCATTTGTGCCAGGTCGGCGCTCCTCTCGGCGGGGCGCTTGCGCTGCACCGCCGCATCTCGTTGACCATGCCGCGGGGGATGGCGAGGAGCTTTTGGCGGTTGCTGTCGGTAGAGTCCCGGCTTGCACGAGGAGTGGAGGGGGCATAAAAGACGAGGATGAGGTTTTCGCTGATGATTTTGATGCTAAGCGTCATATGGGGATCTGCGCGGACCTGGAAGGACACCCAGGGGCGCAGCGTGGAGGGAGAGATTGTGCGAGTGGACGCGGGGAGCCCAGTGGTCCAGATCAACGGCAAGGAGTTGAAGTTGCCGCTGGAGAAGCTGAGCGCTGAGGATCAGGAGTTTGTCGCAGGGTGGGTGGCGTCGCAGGGAGCGCGTCCGGTGGCGGGGCAGGCTGCGGGCGGGGCGGTGGCAGGGGGGCTGTCGCTTGATGGCACACCGGTTTCAAAGGACGGCAAGACCGCCCTCATTGAGCGACCCTATTCGGAGGAGCGACGCAATTCGGTGCGCAAGGACCAGATCGGCGTAGAGACCGGGTTGAAGATGGGCATTGTGCTTCCTCCGGATTTTGATCCGAGCAAGCCGCAGCACGTCTTTGTCGTGAGCACCGCGCAGAACAACCCCGCGGAGATCGCCGCAGGAAACGTCGCAAAATTGAAGCTCTATGCCCAGCTGTGCAGCGAGAAAGGCTGGGTCTGTGTGGCGTTTGACTCCAACACCGGGACGCCAACCACCGACGGGGCGATCGAGGCGGGCTTGGAGCTGCTGGAGAAGGAATGGCCGGTGTTCAAGACCAGCGAATATGCCGTGGGTGGCTTCTCCGGAGGGGCAAAAGCCTGCGCCTTCAACGCCGGCCGACTTATCAAGAGCAACTACAAGGTGGTTGGGGCGTTTCTTGGCGGTTGCAATGAGGATTTTTTCGAGGATGACCGCAAGAGGTTCAGTGCGCCGCGCGGAGGGTACAAATCCATGAAGGCGCTGATAAGTTCCGGCGAGTTGGATAAGATCGCCACTCCGGAAAAGTCCAAGGCAGTGGCCAAAAGCCTCAAGGAACATGGCATTGGTGAAGTCCATCTGGCGTCGCACCCTGGAGGGCATGTGCTGGTTGGCGCCCATTTCAGCATGGCCCTCGATTGGTGGGCCGGCGGAACCTTGCCCAAGGCGCAATAGCTTCCATCCCGACGAGGGATCTTTTTCGCGTGCCCCTCTGCGCTGAAGTCACCACGGGCCTTCTTGGGTTCCGGCACGGAAGCGAAGAATGGTCGGGGTGACAGGATTCGAACCTGCGACCTCCTCGTCCCGAACGAGGCGCGCTACCAAACTGCGCTACACCCCGGTAGGTGCAACCGCTTTGGGAGGAGCGGCGCGGGTTGATTCGCCGAATTTCCGCTCTCGCGCAAGGGGATTTTTCCCCGGTGCGCGCTGCCCCCGCATACTCGCTTGAACAAGCCTTGGTTCACCCGTTAACTCGTTTGGTGCCAAGGCTCGTAAACCTCCTGCAACCCTCGTTCCTGAGCGGCTTCACGCTGCCGGACCTTCTGCGGTTGCTGCGTGCCCACGCCGCCGAGGTGGATGAGCGCTACTTGCCGCGCGCGTTGGTGGCGTTGCTTGGGAGCGGATTGACGTCCGCGATCAAGCTCATCGAGCCGCGCCCGGCACTTGATGCGGCCGATGAAGCAGCCTGGCAACGGCCGCTTTTCATCCTCGGCATGCAACGCAGCGGAACGACCCACCTGTTCCAACTCCTCGCCAAGGACCCGCAATTCTGCTTCCCGACCCGCCTCGACGTCTATAACCCGCACACCTTCCTGACGCTGAGGAAACTTGGCTGCGCCGCTTTACTCGCCCGTGTGCCGACCAAAGCGCGCAGGAACGACGAGGTCCGCACCGGCTGGCTCTCGCCTGAGGAAGACAATCTGGTGCAGACCGTGGTTGCCGGCAGCGGACCTGCCTTGCGCTTCATTTTCCCACGGCGCGAATTTCTTCTCCCGTCGCCGGACGAGACAGCTGACTTCCTCGGCTACCTCCGCGACTTTACCCGCAAGCTGGTTTCCTTTCACCACAAGCCGGTCCTGATGAAGTCCCCAAGCCACCTCTTCAGCTTTGCCGAGATTCTCTCGCTGTTTCCCGAGGCGCGCTTCGTGACGATCCTGCGCGATCCTTTCGCGCAGTATTCTTCGCTCTTTGCCGCGGCCAACCTACCGACCCGTGACTGGGCAGCCCTCCAGGCTCCGGCCCCAGTCACGGCCAGCGAATGCCTGAGGCTTATCTCGGCGTATGCCACCTCGTATCACCGCCACCGCCACCTTATCCCCGCGCGGAATCTAGTGGAAATCCACTATCGCGATCTCGTCGCCGATCCCCACGCTACCCTACTCACCCTTTACCGGTCCCTCTCGCTGACCCCTCCCGCCAACCTTGCCGACCTCGCCCGTCCCCGCCCCTACAAGACCAACGAGCATCCCCCGATCGACGAGTCCCTGAAGGAGGAAATCCTCCGTGCCGCCCAACCGCTTCACGCTGCCGCCGCGCTCTAGCCAGGCTGCCCGCATGGCCTCGGGCAGAAAAATGCCGCGCGGAATCCCTTCCGCGCGGCACAATCGACTTTTGGTCGCCTAATCTACACAACCAGCTACTTAGCTGACTTTAGAAATTGTAGCGTGCGCCAAGCTCGATGAGCGTGTCATCGCCAAGGTTAAGGGTCGCGCGATAGTCCCCATCCTTCAGGCTCGCCTTGCTGAATGAAATCCAACGTGCGCCGCCGTAGACTTCAATCGCTGGGGTGATGTTGTAAACGAGACCGGCAAACGCCTGCACCGTGAGGACCCAGTCATCGGCTGAAGCGCTTCCTCCGATAAACTGGTTCGCGCCGAAATTGGCGCTAAGGTCGATATTCGAAGCGCCAATGCCGGCGCCGAAGTAGGCACCAAGGTTGCCCGTGAGCTGCCGTTCTAACTTCACGTTGAAGATTACCGGCATGACGTCCAAGTCATAAGAGCTGCGGTAGTCCGGGTCGGAGGACTGCACAGATCCCGCATTGGCGATGAATTGCATCGATGAGTTCAGCGAGTCCAAGTCAAAGTTGAACGAGTCGGGTCGGCTGTTGGGATCGAAGCCGGCAAGGTCAGGTGAGAACGACTTCTCTTTCTCGCCGAATCCAATTTCACCGAACAAAGCGATATTCCAGCCAGCAACGCTCCACGGGGTGTCAGCGCCCACGTGGAGGCTGTAGAGTTCCTCGTCAAAGTCATTCAGCATCCCAACCGAGCCACCCGCAAACCAGCTCCATGGCTGTGCAGGCTCGCTTGGAATCACTTGCTTGGCGGAGGTGCCGGCAAGCACAGGGGCTGCCAACGTAACGATAAGTAGGGATACTAATTTCATTCACCGCGGTGTTAGTTTGGTGCCGAGTGGGTGTCAAGCGCCCCTGCATTAGTTGCAAACTGTGGCTGAACTAATTACGGTGATGACGCAGACATTGCGCGACTTTGGTGTTTCCCCCGCTTTCCCCCGCTTGCGAGGCATTTTTTTTTGGGGGGGAGCCGACAAGGACGGGGGTGCAGGTCCCGTCCGTCGGGGCGTCCCCATGCTGTCCGCATTTACGCGCTGCCTAATATTCGCGATCCAGAAGCTTCGCGGCGATGGCGCGCAGGTGGTTGCCAGCGGCGCCGAAGGGGGCGATGGCGGCCATGGCGATATCGGTGAGCCGGTGGGCCTCGGCGCGCGCCTCGTCGAGGCCAAGAATCGCCGGGTAGGTCGATTTGCCGGAGTTCTCATCTTTGCCGGCGGTTTTGCCGAGCATGGCGGTGCTTTGGGTGACGTCGAGGATGTCGTCGATGGCCTGGAAGGCGAGGCCAAGGTGGTAGCCAAAGCGCGTCAGCGCGGCGAGTTGGTCGGGATCCGCATTGGCCGTCATGGCGCCGAGGCGCACCGAGCAGGTTAAGAGGGCGGCGGTTTTCGCCTCGTGGATTTTGACCAGTTGGGGATGTGTGAGGGTTTGCTCCTCGCCTTCAAGGTCAAGGATTTGGCCGCCGATGAGCATCCGGCTGCCGCCCGTCTGGGCCAGTTCGCGCAGGTAGTCGCGGGTGCCGAAGCGTTCGCAGTCGGGAGTTTCAGCAAGGACGGCAAAGGCCTCGGTGAGCAGCGCGTCGCCGCAAAGCACCGCAACGCCCTCGCCAAACACCTTGTGGCTCGTCGGCCGGCCGCGCCGCAGATCGTCGTCGTCCATGCACGGCAGGTCATCGTGGACCAGCGAGTAGGTGTGCATGATCTCCACCGCGGAGGCTGGCGCCAGCGCCCCACGGGGATCTCCGCCGCAGGCTTCCGCCGCGGCCAGGCAGAGGATTGGCCGGAGCCGCTTGCCGCCGGCAAACACGCTGTAACGCATCGCCTTATGGATCGTCTCCGGCGCCTCCGTGGCGGCCGGCAAGAAATGCTCGAGGGCCGCGTCAACCTCCTCGCGGCGCGCTTCGAGATAGGCTTTGAGCTTGTCCACGGGATTACAGGAGTTCAGCGATCTGCACTGCGTTGAGGGCCGCGCCCTTCCGGACCTGGTCGCCCACCACCCACAGGGCCAGCGAGTTGTCGATCACCGCGTCGAGCCGGATGCGGCCGACCAAGCAATCGTCCTTGCCGGTGGTGTCGAGCGGCATCGGATAGGTAGCCGTCTCAGGAACATCAATGAGTTGCACCCCGGGGTAGCCCGCGTAGGCGGCCCGCGCGGCGTCCACGCTCACCGGCGCGTCAAACGTCGCCGTCAGCGACACCGAGTGCGACCGGTAAACCGGCACCCGCACGCAGGTGCAGGTCACGCGCAAGTCCGGCAAGTCGAGGATCTTGCGCCCCTCGTTGAGCATCTTGAGTTCCTCCTTGGTGTAGCCGCTTGGCGTGAAGCTGTCGACTTGGGGAATGACGTTGAAGGCGATCTGGTGCGGGTAGACGCGTGACTCAACCGCCTCGCCCTTAACGATCGCCTGCACTTGGTTGTCCAACTCGATGATCCCTTGCGCACCGCTGCCGGACACCGCCTGGTAGCTCGATGCAATCACCGACTTGAGGCCAAACGCTTGGTGCAGCGGCCACAGCGCCATCATGGTGATGATCGTCGTGCAGTTGGGGTTGGCAATGATGCCGCGCGGACGCACCGCCGCGGCCTGCGGATTGATCTCGGGCACCACCAGCGGCACCCCGTCGTCCATCCGGAACGCTGACGAGTTGTCAATCACCACCGCCCCGGCCGCCGCCGCGCTTGGCCCGTACTCCAGCGAGATCCCGCCGCCCGCGCTGAACATGGCGATGTCCACCCCGGTAAAACTCCCGTGCGTCAACTCCTCGACCACCACCGACTCCCCGCGAAACTCCAGCGTCTTGCCCGCTGAGCGCGCCGAGGCCAACAGCCTCAGGCTCGCTACCGGAAAATCCCGCTCCTCCAAGCAGCGGAGCATCTCAATGCCCACCGCCCCGGTCGCCCCCACTATCGCTACGTGCTTTGCTTCTCTCATGTCGCTCTTTGTCGTTCCACTCCAGGCTTCCCCCCGGCGCGCGCCGCCGAGACTAGCGCCGCGCCCATGGGATGCAATCCCCGCGCGGCGCCGCAGTCCGCAACGGCGCGCCACGGCGGCTACCAGAAACGCGGCGGGCTGGCTAACAATAACTGATAGCGTCTGATAGACCCGCCCGCCCCGGCGCCCCCGCCGGCCCCCTCAGGCCGCGCGGAACCCGTTCACGCGCTGTGGGAAACGCCGGCGCGGCGGGGCGCCATTTCGGCCAATATTCTCTCTTGCAAGGCGGTTTGAGTTGGTTAGAGTCCGCTGCGAGTGCCTTTGCGGGCGCTCAAAAACAACACCCTAACACTACACAACATGAAAATGATCAAGATCATCGCCCTCGCCCTTGCCGCCGCCGGTACCCTCGTTGCCACCTCGTGCCAGCAGCAGCAGGCCAAGGCCGCACCAGCGACCGGTACCTACGTGACGCCACAGAAGTAAGTTTGAGGGAAAGTTCCCACCCTCTCGCAAGACAGGGTGGGTAACCGGACCTTGACCGGGGCGGGTTGCCAAGGCGGCCCGCCCCGCCTACTCCCTGAGAAGGGGAGTAATTTTTTTGATTTTCCAACCAACCCTATGAAGCTCGTCCTCTCCCTTTGCCTCCTGACCGCAAGCGGCATGGCCCTTACGCTGTCTTCTTG
>JBILQA010000259.1:0-4452 GCA_044373535.1 Akkermansiaceae bacterium
CTGCACCAGCGACACCGATGCGCCATCGCTTGGCCGCATGCCGCGCTTCAAGCCCATGCCGGCAGCCCCGGAGATGGTGGACGCGGCGCCGGAAGTGCGGGTGATTCCAGCGAAGTAGGGTTTGCTCCCCGGGGCGCGAGCCGCCGAGGAGTTCGACTACAGGCCGCACCCGATTTTGCGGGGGGCGGCCTTTTTTGCGCCCGCGCCACGGGAGGCGCGCGGGGCGGGACGCCGTGGTGGCGCAAGCAATTGGGGTCGTGGCGGCGGGGGCGCGGATCGCGCAAGGCAAGCTCGACATCGCGCTTTGACTTTCGGGAAAAATTCCCCCAGCGTGCGCGCCCGCCGTGGCGCAGTGCGTCGCTGGCGGCATCAATCAATCTTGCGCCACCATGGGAAAAAGCCTTTACGAGAAAGTCTGGGACGCTCACGCCGTGGGCAAGTTGGCCGACGGCCGCACGCAGTTGTTCATCGGCACGCACCTGATCCACGAGGTGACCTCGCCGCAGGCCTTCGGGATGCTGCGCGACCTTGGGCTGAAGGTGAAGTTTCCGCAGCGCACGTTTGCCACCGTGGACCACATCGTGCCCACCGACAATCAGTCGCGGCCGTTTGCCGACCCTCTCGCCGACGAGATGCTCCAGGAGCTGCGGCGCAACGTCGACGAGTTTGGCGTGACGTATTTTGACTTGGCCTCGGGCAAGCAGGGGATTGTCCACGTCGTCGGCCCCGAGCAGGGGATCACCCAGCCGGGCACGACGATTGCGTGTGGCGACTCGCACACGGCCACCCACGGGGCGTTTGGGGCGATCGCCTTTGGCATCGGCACCACCCAGGTGCGCGACGTGCTGGCCACCCAGACGATGGCCATGGAGCAGCTCAAGGTGCGCCGCATCAACGTCGAGGGCCAACTGCGCCCGGGCGTCTACGCCAAGGACGTCATCCTGCACATCATCCGCCTGCTGGGCGCGAAGGGCGGCATCGGCTACGTCTATGAGTACGGCGGCGGACTCTTTGACCGGATGAGCATGGAGGAGCGCATGACGGTGTGCAACATGTCCATCGAGGGCGGCGCCCGCTGCGGCTACGTCAACCCGGACGCGACAACCTTCGCCTACCTCAACGGCCGCCCGTATGTCGACATGAGCGACTGGGAGGGCACCGTGAAGCGCTGGGAGTCGTTCGCCTCGGACGCCGACGCGGCCTACGAGGACATCGTCAACATCGCCGCCGAGGACGTTGAGCCAAGCGTCACCTGGGGGGTCTCGCCCGACCAGGGCGTGGGGATTTCCGAGTGCATCCCGGACCCCGCCGCGGCGCAAACCGACGAGGAGCGCGTCTCCATCAGCGAGGCCCTCGAGTACATGCAGCTCCCCGCCGGCACCCCGGTGAAGGGCATTCCCATCCATGTTGCCTTCATGGGCTCGTGCACCAACGGCCGGCTTTCCGACTTCCGCGAGGTCGCCCGCTTCCTGCCCGGCCACAAGGTGGCCGCGGGCGTCAAGGCCATCGCCGTGCCCGGCTCCCAGATTGTCGCCAAGCTTTGTGAGCTCGAGGGGATTGACAAAATCTTCATCGCCGCGGGCTTCGAGTGGCGCGAGGCGGGCTGCTCGATGTGCCTGGCGATGAACCCCGACAAGCTCATCGGCGACCAGATCTGCGCGAGCTCGTCGAACCGCAACTTCAAGGGCCGCCAGGGCAGCCCAACCGGGCGCACCGTCCTGATGAGCCCGCTGATGGTGGCCGCCGCGGCCATCACCGGCACCGTGGCCGACGCCCGCGAGGTCTTCGGCCTCAAGCCCGAAGCCGCCGCCATCGCCTGATTAGAATCTGCTAAAATCTACCACCATGGCCATAGAACCCGTTCTCAAAGTCTCCGGAACCGCCGTCCAGGTCCCCGGTGCCGATATCGACACCGACCGGATCATCCCGGCGCGCTTCATGAAGTGTGTCACCTTCGATGGTCTCGGCGAGTTTGCCTTCTACGACGTGCGCTTTGACCAGGACGGCAAGCCGCGCCAGCATCCGCTCAACGACCCGCGCTTCGCCGGCGCGGCCATCCTGCTCTCCGGACCCAACTTCGGCTGCGGCTCGTCGCGCGAGCACGCCCCGCAGTCGCTCTCCAAGTTCGGCTTCCGTGCCGTCATCGCCGAGAGCTTCGCGGAGATCTTCCTCGGCAACGCCACCACCCTGGGCATGCCCTGCGTGACCGCCTCCAAGGCCGACCTCGAAACCCTGCGCCAAGCCATCGAGGCGGATCCCACCCTGGCCGTCACCATCGACCTCCAGGAGATGCGCGCCCACTACGGCCCGGCCGCCAGCTTCCCGGTCCAACAGCCAGCATCGCTGCGCGAGGCCCTCGTCTCGGGCCGCTGGGACCCGATCGCCGAACTGTTGGAAAACGAGGCGCTCATCGATCAGCGCGCGCGCGCCCTCTCGTACGTCTAACCCGCGCCAGCCCCGCGGCCCGCGCGAATCCTCGAGCGGTCCAAGCGTTAGATTTGACGCCAGCCTCGGGACTCTCTACGGCTAGGGGTACATGACCCGCCTTTCCGTTAACCTGCTGCTAGTCCTGCTCACCCTTGGCGGCGCCGGCCTGGCCACCGCGCAGGTCGACGTCCAGGTGCGCCTCGAGAAGCGCGTGCTGCTTGGCGGCGAGCCGGTCCAGGCGGTGGTGACCATCACCAACCGGGCGGGGCGTGACCTGAGCTTCTCCGGCAGTGAGAGCCTCAGTTGGCTGGATTTCGTCGTCAAGGACAGCCGTGACCAGCCGGTGGCCATGCTGGGGCGGCCCATGTTCGCGGCGGTTTCGATCGGCGCGGGCCAGTCGGTGGCCCGCCGCATGGAGCTCTCCCGGCTCTTCCGTCTCAGCGAGCTGGGCAACTACGCGGTGACCGCCGTGGTGCGCGAGGCGGACAATCCGCGCGATGCCTACCTTTCCAACCGCGAGACCTTCAACGTCACCACCGGGCGCGTCCTCTGGTCGCAGAAGGTCGGCACGGGCAAGCGCGGCGAGTTGCGCGAGTACCGCTTGGTGAGTTTCAACGTCGGCCAGCGCTCGGAGATCTACGTCCAGATCGCCGACGCACGGCTCAACCAGGCGCTCTCGACCTTCTCCCTCGGCGAGGTGCTCATGTTCCGCCAACCCCAGGTGGCCGTCGACGGCCAGCGCCAAATGCACGTCATGCACCTCCTCACGCCCACCCTCTGGGTCCACACCTCGATCAGCCCCGATGGCGTGGTGCTGGGCCGCGAGATGTTCCTGCGCGGCGGCGGCGACCCGCAGATGGTCACCCTGGCCAACGGCTCGGTCACCGTCCAGGGCGGCATCCTCCACGATCCGCAGGCCCAGCGCGAGGCCGCCGGGCGCATCCGCAACCTCTCCGAGCGGCCGAACTGACGGACCCAAGGGTGCGACCAACGGTTAGATCCAATTGCGGCTTTACACGCCTGCGACTTTTAATTAGACCATCCAGATATTTCAAAAATCCTAACGTTCCTGTGACCATGAGACCGACCCAACGATTGCGCGTGCTGCTAGGCGGTTTGTTTTTGGCCGTGGCCATGAGCGCGCCGGCCTCCGCGGCCTATTTCCGCACGGTGATCATCGACCCGGGGCATGGCGGCCACGACATGGGCGGGCGCGCAGGCCAGGTCTACGAGAAGCACCTGGCGCTGGACACCGCGGCGCGGCTGGAGATTTTTTTGAAAAGCAAAGGGATCCGCACGGTCATGACGCGGCGCAGCGACACGTTCATCTCGCTGCCCGGGCGGGTGGCGATGGCCAACCGGATTGACCAGGCGATCTTTGTGAGCGTGCACTACAACTTCACGACCAAGCGCGACGTCAGCGGGCTGGAGACCTTCTACAACACGCCCAAGAGCCGGCAGTTGGCGGCCTTTGTCAACGAGGGGATCACCAGGGGAGTGCGGGCCAACAACCGCGGTGTGAAGTTTGCGCGCTTCTACGTTATCCGCAACACCAAGTGCCCGGCCATTCTGGTGGAGTGCGGGTTTGTTAGCAACCAGACCGAGCGCGACCGCATGAAGCAGTCGTGGTTTCGCCAGTCGCTGGCAGAGGGGGTTGGCAACGGCATCCTGCGCTACCGCCGCGAGGGCTGAGGGCGAGCGCGCTGAGGCGGTTCTTGCCGCCCTCTGAGCTGCGTTTCACCGTGTCGGCCAAGGAGCGGCGACTTCAGTCGCGTCGCTCTCCCGGTATCAAAGAACCGGTGGGCGGCGGCCGCCGCCAAGGGGTGGATTTTGGTTTGCCGGGGTTTTGTTGGGCGTCCGGCAGCTTGGGGCAGCGGGCTGTGAGCGCTTCATTCTTGGCCCGGCTAACAACGCCGGCTAGGTTGGCGGCATGGGAGCGGTGACATGCGAGGAGATGCGCGCGGCTGAGGCCGCCGCCATGCGCGCCGGGGTGTGCGCGGAGGAGCTCATGGAGAAGGTTGGCGC
>JBILQA010000197.1:0-5825 GCA_044373535.1 Akkermansiaceae bacterium
AAAGAAGTCCAGCGAGTCGAGGAACTTTGGTGGCACCTCAAAGGCGCCAACGTTGTTGAAGATCACCGCGCGGGTTCCACTCAGCTGGCCTTGGCGCAGTTCCTGCGGCTTGACGCTCTCGACGGAGAAATTCAAATCCGCCAGGGCGCGCGCGACCGGGTCATCGGTGTAGTTGGTGACCAACAACAGGCGCGGTCCGCCAGTGGCTTCAACCCAGCGCTCCACCCGGTTGTTGCCGGCATGGGCGTCGCGCAGCGGGCGGATCTCGGCGCTGTAGAGGTAGGATCCGGTCTTTGGCAGGCGGTCGGCGAATTCAACCCGTCCAACCCCGTTGACGAGTTTCACCTTCGTCTCGGTGAGCGTCCTGCCCGAGCGCTGGATGACTAACGGCACCTCGCCGTCCTCATGGCCGCGGACCGTGACACCTAACAGGAATGGCTCGCCCACCTGGCTGCGCGCGGGCAGGTCAAGGCGCGCGACGCGGAAGTCATCGGTGACCTGATCGCGGATGAGGCGGAAATCCAGCGGGATGCCGCGGGCGTTGAGCTTGGCACCGATCTCCTCGAGCGGCTCGGTGCTGTAGCCGTCGGAGAACAACAAAACGCGCGCCGGGCGATCCTCCTCGGCAAGCGCCAGCACGGTTTCCAAGGCCAGGCCGGTGCGTGTCAGCTTGCGGCTGCCGCTGAACACCGGGTCATCCTTCTCGCTCTCCACCACGTCGGCGCCAAAGTTGACCATTTTGAGCCGGTCGCGTGCCGACGGGCGCGCACGCTCGAGCAAGCGCTGCCACTCGGGCAGGCCCTTGTCGACGAGGTTCTCGGTGGAGTCCGAGCGGTCAAGGAGCACCCAGAGGTCGAGCGAGTTTTGCTGGCGCCGCACCGTCGGCTCGACGAGCACTAAGACTAAGAGCAGCGCCAGCGCGAGGCGCAGCGGCGAGAACAGGCGGATGCGCTTCCAAAACCACCCAGCCAGCACAAGGGTGGGGACGAGGAAAAACCACTCGGGGGATGTGAAGGAGAGCGACATGGATGGTTAGGCCGTGGCCGGGATGCGCGGTGAGCTCTTGGTGAAGTGCCAGGCAATCAGGAGAGCGGCGAGGGCGGCGAGCACCCAGAGGCGCCAGAGATAGTCGTCGCGGGTTTGACGCAGGATGGCGGAGCCGGCATTCGGATCGAGTTGGTCCACACTGGTGGCGGCGGAAAAATTCGCCTCGCGCGAGTCGGCGAAAAACGTCGATCCATTGATGAGGACGGTCTCGCCCTGAGTCAGCGTGAAGTGGCCCGGCCGGCGCGGGGTCTGCAGGCGCACGCGTTGGTTGGCCGGCAGGGTCGTGCGCTGCGCGGGGCCCGCAACCGGGGTCTCGACTAGCACCAGTGGGGCGGCCTGCGCGCCAAGCTGATGGGCAAGGTCCAACGGTTCCCCGGTCTCGTAGACCTGCGCGTGGGGCGCGATCTTCGCCTGCAGGACCCGCGAGGCGTAGCGGTTGACCAGCACCACAAAGGCGGGCAGGCGGTCGGCGTTAGAGAGCGTGATGTCGAAGTTGAACACCAACTGTTGGGTTGCCGCGTCACCGCGCAGCAAAATCAACGGGAGATCCCCTTGCCATAAAAGAACCTGGTCGGTTGGGCCCTTTTCAAGATGCAGCGTCTCGCGCACGAGCAGGGCCTGCCAGTTCAGGCCGTCTAACAACGCGTGGCGCTCCGCGACGATGCCGCCGCGCAGGTACTGGCCGCCGCGGGTGGAGTCATCCATGAAAATGATCGAGTGGCCGGCCGGCATCGCCGGGGCAAGGGGATCGTAGGCGACCAGGGATAGGTCGGCGGCGGCAGCGTCCGCGGCTGGTTGGGCGCCTTGGAGGGAGCCAATTAGGCGGGCGAAGATGGTGGCATATTTTTCGCTGGCGGCGGCGAAGGTCAGCAGTGGCTTGGGCAGCGGGCGGACCAGCGGCAACACATCGTCGGCGCCAAAGGCGTCCGCAGAGAGAACCACTTGGCAGCGGTCCGTGCCGGCGGGGAATGCGCCTTGGAGTTGGACAAGGCGGCCGGGCTCGAGGCGCACCGGGATCGGTTGGGATTTTGATCCGTCGGGCAGAACGAGCTGCCAGCTGCGCTCCTGGACGCTGGCGCCGTGGTTGCGGATGAGGGCTTTCCAGACGAGGGCGCCCTGCTCGTCGGCGAACGAGACGCCGGTGAAGCCAACATTCTCTAACGGGCTGCCGACCGCGAGGAGTTGGGCGTCAAACGGCAGTTTCTCTTGGGGCGTGTCGGTGGCGTAGACAACCATGCCCTCGCGCGCGACCAGCGAGCGGGCGATGCGCAGGGCGGCGGTTGGATCAACCGTTCCTGACTGCGGCTGCCACTTGGCGAGGGCGACAAGCAGGTCGGGAAGCGACTTGCCGGCGTAAATGCGCGGCTGATCCGGGTTGCTATCGATGACCAGGAAGTCCGCCGCGGTGGCGGCTCCATGCATGGCGGGCAGCCGCTTTGTCAGGGCGTCGACGAGCGGCTGGCGGAACGCCTGCATCGAGGCGGAGCTATCCAACACGATGGCCACGCGTTGCACGCTGTCGGCGCGCGGATAGCGCGGCTCGGCGAGCAACCAGGCCAGCAGAATGACAAAGAGGATCTGCAGCCACAGCGGCACGGACGGGGTGACGCGGTCAAACCTGCGTCCGCTCAGCGCGTCGCGCTGGGTCTGTTCTAGCAGGAAAAGCGTGCTAACAGGGACAGTCTTCGCCTTGCGCTGGAGGAAATGGATCAGCACGACCAGAGGGATCCCGAGGAGGGCCCAAAGTCCGGCGAGGTTGGAAAGGATCATGTGAGAGAGCTATCTACTGGGAGGTCTCCAACGCGCCTGTGGTGAGGGACTCCAGCGAGAGGGCGGGTTCAAGCGGTCCCTCGCAGGGAACGCGCGCAAGCGACGCCTGAAAGCGCCGCGCGGTGGCCTTCCAAAACCCGAAGTGGTTGGCGTAGGCCTCCCGGTAGCGGCGCAAAACAGCCGGCTCAATCCGGTGCGGATGGTGGCTGGCGCGCTCGGCATCCACGAACTCATAGTTTCCCTGCCAGTCAGGAGCGGCCTCGCTGGCAAGGAAGGGGGCGAAAATCACCGCGCTGCCCTGTGAGCGGGCAAGGTCGCGGATCAGCGGCGACGGGTCGCCGGGGAACAAAAGGTCGGAAATCAACACCCGGATCGAGCGCGCGCGCACCGGCAGCCGGTCCAGCGCGGGTGGCGCGGCCGCACTCTCGGCGGACAGTTTCTCGATCTGCTCAAACCACCGGTGGCTCGCGACCGCCCCAGCTTCCAACAGATAGTTGGCGCTGCCGCGGATCAGGTGGACTTTGGCCGATGCACCCGCGCGGTTGGCCGAGTCTGTTAGGAAATACAGCAGCTCCGCGGTGCGCGCCGCCTTGGCCGGCTCAAAGAACATCGAGCCGGAGACATCCAGGCAGATGTCGATGACCGGGCGGACCTCCTCGCGGTAGAGCTTCATCGTATAGGCGCCGGTGCGGGCGTAGGCTTGCCAGTTGATGTGGCGCGGGTCGTCACCGGGCGAGTAGGCGCGGTGGTCTTGGAAGTCGAGCGATGAGCCGACGCCCGCGCCGGCAAACTCGCCGGCTTGGCCGCGCCAGACGCGAGCGCGCAGCGGCAGACGCAGGCGTGAGGAAACCACCGCGGCACGCGCGTGGCAGGCTTGCAGGTCGCCAGGCGTCATGATTGAGCAGCGGGTGAACGCAGCGAGCGACGCAGCCGCAGGGTGGCGAGAACCGCACCGACGAGCAGTGCAAGGACGTAGAGGCTGCCGAGCACCGAGGATATCAGAGCAATGGATGACTCGTTGTTGGTTTCGGCCCAGAGTGGCCATGCCACCGGCGGCAGCCAGATGAAGAAGTACAGCAAATCTTCCTGATTCATCGCATTGGCGACAATCGACAGGAAGCCCATCAGAATCACCGACGAGGCGAGGATGATTAGGTAGCCCGCGAAGCGGTTAGACACTTTCACGAACAGCAGCACCACGGCGGGAAAAAGTAGGCCGCCGATCGCGCCGTAGATGTGGATGGCTAACTCATCGGGGTCGCCCGGGAGGCCAAGGAAAAGCGCCGCGCCACAGAACAGCGCGACGAGGGCAAAGCTATAGAGTACGCCCGACGCCCAGCCAGGGCAGAAGATCCATGACGCGAGCGTCCCCAACGGGCCGCGCTGGGTGAAGCGGCGCAGGATGGGCGCAGTCACGTTGAGCGGCTCGGCAAGCGAGACGAGGATCAGAGGCAGCATGAACAGGAAGGAGACGGCGATCTGCACCTCATCATCCACTGGCCTGAGCAACGCGATGACCACTCCGGCAAGGGCGAGCCCAACAATCCGGCGGAACGTCGCCCGGTTCTCCGCCATCGGCGCAATCATCGAGGCGCCGAAGTCCAGCGAAAGCCAGCCAAGGTAGCCGACAAAGAAGGTCGCCACCGCGAGCACCTCGCGGCTCTCAACACTGCTCAGCGAGAAAAACTCGGTCAGCTCGTTCATTCCGCTGCCGAACAGGGCGCCACCGAGCATGGAGAACCCCAAGGGGATCAGCGCCAGCGGAAAAAGCGCCCGCAGCACAAGCGAGCGGTTGGCCGACATGCCCACCGCCATGGCTGTTAGGGCGGCGGACAGGATGAAAATCGCCAGCAGCATGAGCAACTCGGCAAACAGCTGCATACCGCCGAGAAAGTAGCGCAGGATGAGATACGGAATGATGGCGGCAACCATGAGGGCCGACTGGCTAACAATGGCGGACCACTTGCCGAAGGTGATGCGCCATGCGCTGAGCCGGGTTAGCGCCATGATCTCCATGGTGTTGGCCTTCATTTCCGAGGCCAGCGCCGAGATTCCGCGCAGGGGCTGGAAAATCAGCAATACCAGCGAGATGAAGAAGAAAATGATGCTTGAGACCGTGGCTCCCACATCATTGCCGCCCTGCGAGGCCGTCGCGGTGAGGAGGATGATCCCCAGCAGCCCTTGCAGGATGAGGAAGACGGCGACGAAGGCCTTGGCCCGCAGCCCCTGGCGCAGCTCCTTGACGAGCATGGGCGGCAGGCGGTCGGGGAAGTCCCGCAGGTGGGTGAGAAGTGGTTGGGACATCGGCGAAGAAAGTTAGGACTCGATGGAGGGTTGTGAGGCGGCGGCGAGCGCCGCTGTTGGAAAGGCCGGCGGCAGCGCCGGTGAGCCCGCGTCGAGACGGCCAAGAATGTCGATGAAGGCGTCCTCGAGGTTGCGCTGCTCCTTGTGGAACTCGACGACCCGCAGGCCGTCCTTGACCATGCGCGCGAGCATGTCGGCGGCCCGGTGCGGATCCTCCGCGGCAATTCGGATGCGCGCGCCGTGCTTGCGTGCCTCCAGGAGTTCCACCTGCGGTTGGAGGACAATCCAGTCTGCTAGGGCGTTTGGGTCCCCGAGGATGCGCACGTCATAACAGAATCCGCCCTCGGTATCCACGCCCTGCTTGAGGGAATCCGCGTCGCCGTGGTGGACGATGCGGCCGTTGTTGATGAAGAGCAGCGAGTCGCACATCTCGCCAAGCTCGGAGAGGATGTGGGAGGAAATGAAGATGGTTTTACCCTCCTCGGCGAGCACCCGGATAAGGTGCTTGAGCTCCACCCGGGCCTTCGGGTCAAGACCCGCGGCGGGTTCGTCCATGATTAGAATCTGCGGGTCCTGCAGCAGGGCGCGGCCCAGGCAGAGGCGCTGGGTCATGCCCTTGGAGAGCTTGTTAGAGAAGCGGTCGGCCAGCGGGATGAGGTCGGCGAACTCCATGACCTCCTGGATGCGCATTTGGCGCTGCTTGC
>JBILQA010000198.1:0-5773 GCA_044373535.1 Akkermansiaceae bacterium
ATGATCGTCCCCAAGACCCACATCCGCGCCTCGGCGCGCTCGATCCATTTGGTGGCGTGGAGGTGCATGGCGGCGAGCATGGAGGTGTGGGCGTGGGAAATGCCCTCCCTGAGGTTGTGCAGAAACGGGTCGGGCACCTGCTGGCAAAGCTCCCAGGCGGCCTCGAAGTTGCCGGTTCCCATGGCCTCGCGCGCCTGCTCCTGGGCATTTGGCCGCAGCGAGCGCTTCAAGGTGATCCACCAGAGGGTTCGTTCCAACAGGACGCACAGGGCCAGGAAGAAGGTCGCGGTGACGGGCCACATGACCCAGCCGCCCTCATGGAAGGTTTTCAAGATGATGTTTGCTGCAATCATGGATCAGTTGAGGCGGAAAATGATCGGCTGGCTCGTCGTGGCGCGCACGCCAGGCGTGGCCCGAAACCGCCGCACGGTGCGCAGCGCTTCCTCGTTGAGCGCCGGATACGGCGATGGACTCACAACCGTGGCGGCCACGACATAGCCGCGGTCATCCACGGTGAATTGAACGACGACTTTCCCTTCCTGGCCCGCGCGGCGTGCGGCGGGCGGGTAATTCGGGCTGGATTTGCGCAAGCCCTGCCATCGGTCAGATCCCGCGGCACTCGCCCCCGCTCCGCTTACCGCACCGGTCCCTTGGCCGCTGCCGCTGCCAGCAACCGCACCTGCGGGTTTGGCCGGGCGGGTTTTTTCCCTCGGCATTTCGGGGGCGGGTGCTCCGGTCGGCTTGGCTTCCCGCTCGCGTTGCACGGGCGCGGGCAGCGCATCGGGCAGCTGCGGAACCTCAGGCAATGGCTCGATTTCTGCCAGTTCGGGCACCTCGGCCACCTCGGGGATCGGCTCCAAGGGGGCATCAGCCAGAGTCGGCTCGGCGACGAGCTCCTCGTTGGCCGTCTCGGCCACCGGTCCAGCGGGCGCTGAGCCCATCTCCTGGGAGGTGATAAACAACTCGGTTCTTTCGGCCGATTCCTCAACCCGCTCCGGCAGGCGCCCATCAACCTTCACAACAAACGCCACCGTGCTTGCCCCAGCAACCGCCAGCCAAGTGGCCAAGGTGCTTATATTCAGGGCGTAAAGGATGGATGTCATGGTCCGGGCTCGCATCGCGGGGAATCGCGCCCGCGCATTGATGAGATCCATTCTCAATAAATCCGCGCTTGTCAACTGCGAAGGTCACCCAAAAGCCGTCCCTGCGCCTGCTGCGCGCAGGCGGGCGTGGTGCGGCCGCAGGCCGTGGCTATCCAGCTTGCTGGCCGGAACCCGCTCCGCCCGACCATGCAACGATCCCTCCGCCAGCTGCGCCGAAGGAGCAATTGGACAGCTACCGGGAGCGCCCCTCCGCTTCAGGTTGAGGTTTGTCTGGACCCTCCGACTTCGACTCTGGGCGGGTAGCGGGTTGTCCAGCGCCGCGGGTGAGCGGGGCGGCGCGCACCCCCGGGCATGCCGCAGCAGTCCACGGCTGCGGCGATGCCGCAGCAGGGATGGAAGACATCGCGTAGAAAAGTTGCAACCGTCCCGTGCTGAGGCGGTTTGTCTTGTTGAGCCGCGGCGCGCTCGCAACCACCCCTGTGCATGGAAACGACCAACCAATGGACCCTCACGCAGGCGGCGCACTTGCTCAACCGTGCCGGATTTGGCGGCACGCCCAAGGAGATCCACACGCTCCACGGGATGGGCCGGGAGAAGGCGCTTGCCTATCTGATGGATGCGGAGGACAAGCCGGGGAGTTTTCCGGCGCCGGCGTGGAGTGGCGCGGAGGGGCGTCGCGAGATGCTGGCGCAGACCCGCGGCGGGGCGGAGAAGCGGGCGGCCATGGCCGGGATGGACGAGGCGGCGAGGGAAAAAATGCGCAAGCAGATCCGCCGCGAGGCGGTCATGGATCAGCGCGGCCAGGTCGACGAGCTGCGCAAGTGGTGGCTCACCCGGATGTGCCAGACCCAGGCGCCGCTGCGCGAAAAAATGGCGTTTTTCTGGCACGACCACTTTGCCTGCAGCGTCCAGAAGGTCCGCCTGTCCTGGCTGATGTACGACCAGAACGAGCTGTTCCGCCAGCATGCCCTGGGGACCTTCAAGACCCTCACCAAGGCCATCGCCAAGGATCCGGCGATGATGATCTTCCTAGACACCATCGGCTCGCGCTCCACCAAGCCGAACGAGAACTTCGCCCGCGAGCTCATGGAGCTCTTCACCCTGGGCGAGGGCCACTACTCCGAGGCCGATATCAAACAGGCCGCCCTGGCATTCACCGGCTTCCAGTTGGACAAGGCCAGCGGGAAGGTCTCGCAGAACCGCGGCCAGGCTAACACCGCCGAGATCACCGTGCTCGGCGAGACCGGCAAGTTCGACGCCAACGGGATTGTCGAGGTGATCTTCCGCCAGCCGCGCTGCGCGGTTTTCTTAACTGAAAAGCTGTGGGACTACTTCGCGGCCACGCCGCCGCCCGCGGGTCTGATAGACAAGTTGGCCGCCATCCTGCGCGCGGGCGACTACGAGGTGGCCCCGCTGCTGCGGGCGATTTTTTCCAGCGCGGAGTTCAACGCGGCGGAGGTGGTGCGCACGCGCATCAAGAGTCCGGTGGAGTACCTGGTGCAGATGCTGCGCCAACTGGAGCTGGCGGCGCCGCCGGAGCGCTATCTGGAGACCGCGCTCAGGGAGATGGGCCAGGTGCCGTTTTTGCCGCCCAACGTGGCGGGCTGGGACTGGGGCCGCGGGTGGATCAACACCAACACCTTGCTGAGCCGCTACAGCGTTGCCGGGGTGATCAGCACCGGCGGCGACTCGGGCCGCAACTCGGAGAGGAAGATGCGCGCCGGCAAGGCTGCCGGCCCGGATTTTGCCAAAATCGCGCCCGCCGCACTGCGCGAGTCGCCCGCCAAGCTTGTCGCCGAGCTGTGCTTCCGGTTCTTCCAGACCGAGGTGCCAAGCAAGGAGCGCGAGGCGTTTGAGGCCTACGCCAAGGTGAAGCTCGGGGCGAGCTTCACCGACGGCGAGCTCGCCGAGCTGGTCCACCTGATGATGAGCACCCCGCACTACCAACTAAGCTAACTTTTGTTTCTGTTATGAGCGACTTCCTGAAAACCCGGCGCGAGTTCCTGCGCACCACGATGTTGGGCGCCTCGGCCGCGTGGAGCGTCCCCGGCTTCGTCAACCGCACCTTTGCGGGGCTTGACGAGGCCAGCCGCGACCTGGCCGTCCAGGGGGTGACCGGCAAGGACGGGCGGATTCTGGTGGTGCTGCAGCTTGCCGGCGGCAACGACGGGCTCAACACGCTCGTGCCGTACGCCGATGACGCCTACCACCGGCTGCGCCCAAAGCTCGCGCAGAAGCCGGGGAGCGTGAAGAAGCTCAACGACTACTGTGGGCTCAACGGGGCCATGCCGTACTTTGGCGAGTTGTTTGACGGCGGTGATCTGGCGGTCGTCCAGGGGGTGGGCTATCCGAACCCGAACCGGTCCCACTTTGTGTCCACCTCGGTGTGGGAAAGCGCTGACCCGGCCGGCCGGGCGACAACCGGCTGGCTTGGGCGGTATTTTGACAACGCGTGCAGCGGGAGCGATCCGCTGGGCGGCATCAGCCTAACCAAGACGCAGCCGGAGGCCTTCGGGGCGGAGAAGAACCCGGGGATCTGCATGACGACGCCGGAGCTCTACCGTTGGTTGCATGGCGGCGGGGACCGTGACGAGGCGCAGGCATTCTTTGCCGGGCTCAACCGGCCGGGTGGCGAAGGTGTGGACGCGGCGCCGGTGGGCGAGAAGGAGGGGCTTCAGAGCAACCTGGCGTTTCTTGAGCGTGTGGCGCTCGACGCCCAAGTGAGCTCGCGGCGGATCCTCGAGATCGCCTCCAAGCATAAGAGCAAGGTGGCCTACGACGGCACGCCGCTGGCGCGCAGCCTCAACCTGGTCGGCCGGATGATCGCCGGCGGGCTGCCAACCCGCGTCTACTATGTGAGCCACGGTGGGTTTGACACCCACAACGGGCAACTGGGCAACCACGAGAAGCTGCTCTCCACGCTGGACTCTGCGCTCAAGTCGTTCTTTGGCGACCTCAAAGACCAGGGCAACTACGAGCGGGTCAGCGTGATGACCTTCAGCGAGTTTGGCCGGCGCGCGGGAGAGAATGCCAGCGGCGGAACCGACCACGGCAAGGGCTCGTGCCTGTTTGTCGCCGGCGGCGGCGTCAAGAGCGGCATCTACGGCAAGGCGCCTAACCTTGAGGACCTCGACGCGGGAGACCTGAAATTCACCAGCGATTTCCGCAGCGTCTACGCGACGGTTCTGGAGGACTGGCTGCAGACGAAGTCCGCGCCGGTGCTCGGCGCAGGATACCCAAAGCTCGGGTTTATCTCGTAGCGCAGCCCGCGAGAGGCGCAGGGAGCGGCTGCGCAACGGCCAACTAGACCAGCCCATCCTTGCGCGCCTGCTTCCAGTAGGCGTACTCGGAGCGGTTGAAGTCGATGTACTCCGGGGATAGGTCGGAGGTGTAGACCGTGTAGTCGGCGGCGCCGAGGTGGAGGTCGATGGTGATGGTGAACTCGGGCTTGGCGACGAGGTCGCGCAGAAGCGGCATGGGGGTGGGGGCCTGCAGGCCACCGAGGCAGGCGGGTTTGCCGTCGATGAGGATGTCGATGAGCTCCTCGCGGATGCGAGCGCCGGAGTAGCCGACGGCATGGATGATGCGGCCCCAGTTAGGATCGCCGCCGTTCCAGGACGCCTTGACCAAAGCGGACTTGGCCACGGCCTCGGCGACGCGTTTGGCGTCCAGGTAGGTGCGCGCGCCGTTGACTTGGACGGTGACAAACTTGGTGACGCGCTCGCCGTCGCGCACGACGGCCTTGGCGAGCTCAAGCATGAGGAAGTCCAGGGCCTTGCGGAACGCCTTGCAGGTGGACGAGTTGCGTTTTGCCGCCGGCATTCCGCTGGCGCCGTTGGCAAGCATCAGCACGGTGTCGTTGGTGCTCATGTCGCCATCGATGGTGATGCGGTTAAACGACTGCTCAACGCTTTCCAAGACGGCCTTCTGCAGGCATTCGCGCTCAATGTTTGCGTCGGTGGTGATAAAGCAGAGCATGGTGGCCATGCTCGGGCAGATCATCCCGGCGCCCTTGACGCAGCCGCCGATGCGCACGCGGTGGCCATCGAGGTCAAACGAGATGGCGAGTTCCTTCGGGCGGGTGTCGCTGGTCATGATCGCCTGGGCAACCAGATCGCCTTTCTTGCGCGCCAGACCGGCAACGAGGGTTTCCATGTGCGGCAGCACGCGGGTCATGGGCATTGGCAAACCAATGACACCCGTCGAACAAACTCCGACTTCCGCAGGGCGCAGGCCCAGCGGCTTGGCCACCGTGGAGGCCATCGCCTTGGCGTCGGTGAGCCCCTGGATGCCGGTGCAGGCATTGGCGTTGCCGGAGTTGGCGACGATGGCGCGGAGGTTGCCGGCGCGCAGGTGGGTCTGGCTGACGCGCACCGGGGCGGCCTTGACGCGGTTGGTGGTGAAGGTGCCCGCCGAGGTGCAGGGAAACTCAGAGGTGATCAGGGCAAGATCGAGGCGGGGCGCTGCGGGGTTTTTGATGCCGCAGCCCAAGGCATTGGCAAGGAAGCCCTTGGGCGCGCTGACGCCGCCTTTGATGCGGGTGATAGGAAAGTCCATGGCGGCTGGGAAAAGCGTGGGATAGCGTGGGATGTGGTGAGGGCGGCTCAGGCGTGGAGCAAGCCGGCGGTTTCGGGCAGGCCGTAGGCGAGGTTGAAGCACTGAATGGCTTG
>JBILQA010000010.1:0-20955 GCA_044373535.1 Akkermansiaceae bacterium
CATGCGTTGGCGGTTGACCTCAAGGTTCTTGATCACCTCATCAAGTGCCGCGCGCAGCACGGCGGGGTCGTTCGACTCGCGCACCTCGCGGAGCTTTTTGACCTGATCCTCGGACGCGTCCGAGCTGACAGCCTGACAATAGCTCATGCACTGGCCCATCATGCCCATCATGCCGCCGCGCGCGCCCATCATGCCCCGGGCGCCCATCATTCCCAGATGCCCCATCGTGCCAGGGCGGCCCATGGCGCGGGCTTGCGCGGGTGACTCAGCCGGTGATGTGGCCTCGTCCTGAGCTGGGGTGTTCTGGGCCGGCGTGTTCTGGGTCGGCGTGTTTTGGTTTGGCGTGTTCTGGATCGGCGCATTTTGGGCCGCGCTTTGAGCCATGCCGCTACCAGCCATGCCGCTGGCCGTGAGCATGGCCGCCAAGGTCCGCATCCAATGTGAGGTTTTCATCTTTTGTTTAGGGGGTTAAACGGGAACTCTTCAAGATACACCCGGTGGTGTTCCGGCGCAACGAGAGGCCGCAGATGAAATACCATTGCGAGCGCTCGGTGGGTCGTTTGCTGAAATGCGGGGCTCGGCGACGACGTATCAAATCCCTCGGCGCAAGCGACTTGCCCCCGGAAATCCTGAGGACCTCGATGTTTATGATGCTAGCGAAACGATGGCAAACGGCGGCGCGACTGCTGGCGGCGCTCCTGATGGCCAACTTGCAGGCCACCGGCGCGGCGGAGGGCGACAAGCCGCCAGCCGAGGTGCGGGCGGACGTGGTGGTCTATGGTGGCACGCCGGGCGGGTTGATCGCGGCAATCGCCGCGGCGCGCGAGGGGGCGAGCGTGGTGGTCATCGAGCCATCGGCATGGCTTGGCGGGATGGTCACCGGCGGCTTGGCGCGCAGCGATGTGGGCAAGCAGGAGACGATCGGCGGCTACACCCGGGAGTTTTTCACCCGCGCGGCGGCCCGCTACGGCGGCGAGTTTCTCTTTCAAGCCGAGCCACATGCCAACATGGAGACGTTCCGCGAAATGCTCCGCGAGGCCAAGGTGGAGGTCGTTACCAAGACCGCTCTGGACCGGGTGGCGGTTGCCAACCAGCGCATCGAATCGCTGACGACCACCGATGGACGGAGATTTTTCGCCCGCCAGTTCATCGACGCCAGCTACGAAGGCGACCTGCTCGCCGCGGCCGGGGTGAGTTGGCGTGCCGGCCGCGAGGCGCGCGCGGAGTTCAACGAGCCGCTGGCCGGTTTTTACCCGATGCCGCTGCGCGCGCGCAGCCAAGAGGTGATGTCCAGCGAGGCAAAGGGCGTTGGCGGCACCGGCCCGAGCTACGTCCACGGAACGCCGGCGGCCATCTCGGGCGTCGATGCCGCGGGCAAGCCGATCGCCGGGGTGGTCGCCGACCCGGGACTGAAGCCGGGGAGTGCCGACAACCTGCTGCAGGCGTACAATTTCCGCCTCACCGTGACCCAGCGGCCCGACCTCCTTGTGCCATTCCCCAAGCCCGCCAACTACGACGCCGCGCGCTATGAATTGCTCATGCGTATGATTGCCCACTACCCGGGGATCCGCTTTGCGCGCATCTTCCACCCGGGGCCGATCGCCAACGGGAAATTCGACCTCAACGCCCAGGGCCTGTTCTCCAGCGACTTGCCCGGCGGCAACCAGGGCTACGTCGAGGGCGACGCCGCCACCCGCGCGCGCATCCGCCAGGACCACATCGATTTCCTCCAAGGGCTCCTCTGGTTCCTCAGCCACGACGAGCGCGTCCCGCAACGCCTCCGCGCCGAAACCCAGAGCTGGGGGCTGTGCCGCGACGAATTCACCGACAACCAGCACTGGTCCTACGCGATGTACGTCCGCGCCGCGCGCCGCATGGTCGGCGAGTACGTCATGGTCCAGCGCGATTGCCAACTGGGCCTGCGCAAACCCGACAGCATCGCCATGGGCTCGTTCCTCATCGACTGCCACATCGTCCAGCGCATCCTCCACACCGACGGCACCGTGCGCGACGAGGGCGCCTTCCCCGACACTCCCACCAAGCCCTACGAAATCCCCTACCGCTCGATCACCCCAAAGCGCTCCGAGTGCGAAAACCTCCTCGTCCCGGTGTGCGCCTCGGCCAGCCACATCGCCTTCTGCACCCTGCGCATGGAGCCGGTCTTCATGGCCCTCGGCCACGCCGCCGGCCTTGCCTCGGTCCAGGCGATGCGCGCCAACCAAGCCGTCCAGCAAATCGACATCCCCACACTCCAAGCTCGCCTGCGCGAGCAAAACGCCGTCATCCAACTGCCGCCAGTGAAAAAATAGGCAAGGAGCCGCGACTTCAGTCGCGTCTCAGGGAGAAGAAGCGACTGAAGTCGCTACTCCTTGATTCCCTGCGGGACTATCGTTCCGCCACTCGCTCACCAAGCAAGGCAAGCTTTTGGCCAATGCCTTCAATGATGACCGGCGGGAGGATAAGGACGCTCTTTGAGGCGCGGTCTCGCTCAGGCAAACCCGTGCTTGCGGACAATACCCCCTGGGGGTATCTTTCCCGCATGGACCGCACCTGCCACGAGAGCGCGCCGTTGGTCAGCCGGGTCAAGAAAATTGCCGGGCAAGTCCACGGAGTCGGGCGGATGATTGAGGACAACCGGGAATGTCCGGAAATCCTGCATACGATCACAGCGATCCACTCGGCGCTGCGCAGCTTGGAGGCGCGCTTGCTGGAAGACCATGTGCGCCACTGTGTTGCCGCGGCCACGAGCGACCCGAAGCAACTCGACCGGCGGCTTGATGAGATCATCTCGATCTACAAGCGCCGCCTGACCTAACCCCTCTTGCCATCGACATGAAATGCTGCAACCAACCCGAACCTGAAGAGCCGACCAAGCCATCTTGCTGCGGCGGGGGTTCCCAGATGGCGCCCTCCGCGGCGCGGCCCGGGCAATTCACCTGCCCGTGCCATCCGGCGGTGGTTTCCGACCACCCCGGGGATTGTCCGCAATGCGGGATGGCACTTGAGCAGGTCACGCCGCTCGCCATGGCCGGAGCGGTTTACACCTGCCCGATGCACCCGGAGATCCAACAGGACCACCCGGGTAACTGCCCGATCTGCGGGATGGCGCTTGAGCCGCTGGTGGTCACCGACGTGGCTGCGCAACACGCCCAGCGCGAGATTGGCGACCTGACGCGCAAGTTCTGGATCGGGCTAGCCCTCACTCTGCCGGTGCTCTTTCTGGTGATGGCTCCGATGATCCCGGGCGTTTCGCGCGACCAGTTCATTGCCCCCAACATTGCCAAATGGATCGAGCTGATCCTGGCCACCCCGGTGGTCCTCTGGGCGGGTGGCATCTTCTTTGTCAAAGGCTGGCGCTCGCTCCGCGGGTGGAACCTCAACATGTTCACCCTCATCGCCATGGGCGTGGGCGCCGCGTACCTCTACAGCGTCGTCGCGGTGCTTTTCCCCGGCCTGTTCCCGGCCAACTTCCGCGGCCACCACGGCCAAGTCGCGCTCTACTTTGAAGCGGCCGCCGTCATCACGGTGCTTGTCCTCTTTGGCCAACTGCTTGAGGCCAAGGCGCGCAGCCGGACCGGCCAAGCGCTCCAGGCGCTTCTCGGGCTGGCCGCCAAGACCGCGACGCGCCTCACCGCCGCCGGTGGCGAGGAGCAGGTGCCCATTGACCATCTTAAGGTTGGCGACCAACTCCGGGTCCGCCCCGGCGAAAAAATCCCCGTCGACGGCATCCTTGCGGAAGGCGCCAGCCACGTCGACGAATCGATGCTCACCGGCGAGCCCGACGCGGTGAAAAAAGTCCCCGGCGATCCCGTGGTGGGTGCCACGATCAACCAGACCGGCACCTTTGTCATGACCGTCAGCAAGGTAGGCGCGGACACCCTGCTCGCGCAGATCGTCCAGATGGTCGCCAAGGCGCAGCGCAGCCGCGCGCCGATCCAGAAATCCGCCGACAAGGTGGCCGGCTACTTTGTCCCCGCCGTGGTGCTTGTTGCCATCGCCTCGTTCATCGCCTGGTCAGTCTGGGGGCCGGAGCCCGCGATGGCGCTTGGACTGATTAATGCCGTGGCGGTTCTCATCATCGCCTGCCCGTGCGCGCTGGGTCTTGCCACCCCGGTTTCCATCATGGTGGGCATCGGCCGCGCCGCCCAGGAGGGGATCCTCGTCAAGGACGCCGAGGCGCTCGAAACCACCGAGAAAATCGACACCCTGGTCATGGACAAGACCGGCACGCTCACCGCCGGCAAGCCACAAGTCACTGACTTCACCCCGATTTCCGCGGAGGAAAAACACTCCATCATCGCCGCCGCCGCAGCCCTGGAAAGCCACAGCGAGCACCCGCTGGCCCGCGCCATCCTCACCTACGCCAACCACCCCGGCATTGACCAGCAACTGCGCCGCCTCAGCGGCTTCCAATCCACCACCGGCGGCGGCGTCTCAGCCACCCTGGATGCCCAACGGTGGCACGTCGGCAAACAAAGCTTCCTTGAGCTTCAAGGGGTCAGCATCCCCCCATCCCTTGCCGCCGCCGCCGACGCCTACCAGCGCGACGCCAAGACCCTCGTCTGGGTGGCCCGCGCCGGCCAAGCCGTCGGAATCTTCGCCGTCGCCGATCCGATCAAGCCAAGCACCCCGGCCGCCATCGCCGCCCTGCACCGCCTCGGCCTCCGCCTGGTCATGGCCACCGGCGACAACGAGTTCACCGCCAACGCCATCGGCCGCCAACTCGGAATCGACGAAATCCACCCCGGCCTGTCGCCCGGCGACAAAATCCAGCTCATCAAATCCCTCAAAGCGCAGGGCCGCCGCGTCGCCATGGCCGGCGACGGGATCAACGACGCGCCCGCCCTGGCCGAAGCCCACGTCGGCATCGCCATGGGCACCGGCACCGATGTCGCCATCGAAAGCGCCCACCTCACCCTCGTCAAAGGCGACCTCGCCGGCATCTCCAAGGCCATCCTCGCCAGCCGCGCGGTCATGCGCAACATCCGCCAAAACCTCTTCTTCGCCTTCATCTACAACGCCCTGGGCATCCCCATCGCCGCCGGCATCCTCTACCCCCTCACCGGCACCCTCCTTTCCCCCATGATCGCCGGCGCCGCCATGTCCCTCTCGTCAGTCTCCGTCATCACCAACGCCCTGCGCCTGCGCAAGCTCAAGCTCACCGCCGCGCCCCATGCATCGCCCACGCCGGACCACTGAACCCCACGCCTTACTGGCCCTCCACCCGAATCGTGCGGCTCACACTCTGGCCGCTCGCCCGATCTGTTAGTACAATCGTGTGCGTCCCCGGCTTCAACAGCGCTGCCGGCGGGTCGCTCGTCGTGTCAATCTCTAGCGTCTCACTCGTCCAATCCCGCGCCTGGCCGGCGTCGGTCAGCAACCGCAGGCGCCGGCCGCCGGAGGGCAGCTCCGGGTCTAGCAGGTAGACGGCGCGCGCCTGCGGCGAGAGGATCCGCAGCGGCCGGTCGACTGACCGGTCCAGCGCCAACGCAAAAAGGTCGCGCTTGTCGTTGTTGGCGCTCTCGAACCACTCGCGGTACGACGCATCCAACAGGGCGCGACCATCCGCCGCATAGTCATCGTGCGCGGCCGACAACGGTTGCTGCTCCGCCCGGCAGACCTCGCGCACGCCGCGCGGATCATCGGCAGCCACACGCTTGCCATTGCGCGGGTCGATCGCAATCTCCACGAGCCCCTCGGGCGCCCTCGGCCATGTTGCCGCCTCCCTGGCTTGCACGCGCAGCATCGCGCGGTGGAAAATCGGCCCCGCTCCCGCTACCCCGGAAACTCCGCGCATCGCACTGTGGTCAAAGTTGCCCGCCCACACCCCCACCGCATACTTCCCCGTGAATCCCACACACCAGTTGTCACGGAAGTCCGACGAGGTTCCCGTCTTCACCCCGCAGCGAAATGGCAGCTCTAACATCGAGTGGCTGCCAAACGCCTCCTCCCGCGCGCCCTTGTCGGAGAGGATGTCGCCCAACATCCAGGCGACCGCCGGGTCTAACACCTCGCGCTCGGCCGCCGGCGCCGCATCGGCTAGCAACCGCGCCGGCCGGTAGCGGCCGAGGCGCGCGAGGCAGGCGTAGGCGTTGGTTAGTTCCACAAGGTTCACCGGGGCGTTGCCGATGGTGAGGCCCAGCCCGTAGCGGCCTGGGTCCGCCTCAAGGGTCGTGAATCCGCAGCGCAGCAACAGCCGGTGCAGCGCGGGCGCTCCGCCGACCTGGTTGAGCTCCCACATCGCCGCGACGTTGAGCGAGTTCCCCAGGGCGTGGCGGATGGTCACCGGCCCGTGGTGGCGGCGGTCGAAATTCATCGGCGCATCCAGCCCGTCGCTGGTGAAGAAGTGCAGTGGGACGTCCGCCACGATGCTGCCGGGAAACTGGCCGCGCTCAAGACCCAGCGCATAGGTGAACGGCTTCAGGGTCGATCCCGCCGAGCGCGCCAGCAGCGCTCCGTTGAGCTGCCCGCCGCGCGAATCACCAAAGTTGCCCGAGCCAATCAACGCAAGAATCTCTCCGCTGGCCACCTCGATGACGACCACCGCTGCCTGTTGGACGTTGGCCTGCGCCAGCCCTTTGAGCTCCTCACGCACCAACGCCTCGAGGTCACCCTGCAACCCCGCGTCGAGCGTCGTGCGCTGCACACGGCCAGCTTCCAGCTCACCTAGCAGCCCTGGCAGGTGCGGCGCCAACGCCGCGGCCTGCGCCCTGGCGACCGGCAGCGGCTCGCCCAGCGCCGCGGCCACCCGACCAGGGTCATAGCCAAACGACCGCTGCAGACGAGCCAACACCCGATCGCGCCGGCCCGTCGCCGCCTCCGGGTGGCGCAGCGGACTCAGCCGGCTCGGCGCCTGCGGCAACCCGGCTAACAGCGCACACTCCGCCAGCGACAAGTCACCTAACGGCTTCGCGCAGAACCCCTGCGCCGCCTCGGCCGCCCCGATCCGCTGGTGACCATAGTCGAGCCGCTTCAGGTACTCCTGCAGAATCCTATCCTTGTCCCACTCGCGCTCCAAATGCCTTGCGGTGAGCGCCTCGCGCACCTTGGTGGCCAATCCGCGCTGTGCCGGCGGCGAGGAGATCTTCACTAACTGTTGCGTGATCGTCGACGCTCCCGACCCGCCGTCGCGCAGTGCCCGCGCGATCGCCCAGTAGTCCACCCCGCTGTGCGCATAGAACCGCTTGTCCTCCGCCGCCAGCGTCGCCTCGCGCAGCTCGCGCGGAACCTCCGCCAAGCGGAAATCAATACTCCGCCGCGCATCGTCGAGCACCAGCCGGTGCAGCACCACCCCGTTCCTGTCTAACAACACGGGCGACTGCCGCGCCGGCTCCAACAAGGCCGCCGGGATCGGGAAGAACTCCGGCAGCGCCAGCCAGATGGCGATGCCGGCCAGCGGCAGTGCCAGGACCATGGCGTGGCGCTTCTTTCTCACCGGATTCTAGCGCACAGCGCGGAAGTTGCGCGAGGCGGACAAGGCGACCTTCCGCGGGTCATACATCGCCTCGACCTTGGCGGGCGGGGCGACGGCGGTGCCCGGCAGGGTGCAGCGGGCGAGATAGGTCAGCGTGTAGGACCCACTCTGTGGCAGTGAGTCGAGGAAGAACACGGCGCGCTCGCTGCGCAGCTCGAGATGGGACACGGACCAATCGCGCTCCACCTGCTCGGCCACGCCGCCAGCCTGGCTGGCGAAGTCGCTATTGAGTGTCTCAAAGATGCTTGGCAAGGGGTCGTCGACCACCAGGTAGTTGGTTCCATCCTTGGGCACCGTGATGCGCAAGGACACCCGCACGACCTCGCCAACCTTTGGCTCCGTGAGCGCCTCGGCCTTGCCGTTGGGAAGAATCCGCTCATAGGTCCGGGTGATCTCCATGCCGTTGGACGACACCGGCTGGCGCGGCGCAATCTTCGGCTTGGCCGCCACCTGCACCCGGGCAAACGCCCTCTTGTCGCTGCTCAGCGCCAGCTTCATGTCCGGACGCACAACAAACGTCTCCGCGATCGCGCGCGACTTGCCGCCAAGCACCACCGCACGGCTGTTAGCCCCGCTGGTCAGGTTCAGTTGGATCTCACCGCCGTCATTCTCGAAACGCTCGGCATATCCCGCGATCGCCAGCATCGACCAACCGTTAGCCCACGTCGTCTGCCAGTGGCCGCGCGGGCCACGCTGGTTGACCAAGCGGTCCAGCAGCTCGTCGCAGCTCTCCGGAGCGGCTCCGGTGGCCGTCGCCACGAGCAGCTCGAGCGCATGATTGTTATCATAGGGCATCCAGCTCTGGTCCCTGCCGGCAAACGGCGTCTTGTTGGCCATCACCGCCTGGGCCCGCACCTGCGCGTTGGCCGCGCCACTCGCCATGGTTGCCAGCGCCAGATAGGCGCGCGCACGCAACGTCAGGCTGCCCATCCGCGCCTCGAGCACGTCATGGTAGGCCAGCTCCGGCACCTTGGCCATGGCCAACACCCACAACGAGGCGGCGGCTTCCTCGAGTTGTTCCACGCTGGGCGTCTCGCCAAGCCCGCGCAGGCGCTTGCTCAGATATCCGGTGAGTGCCGCCACCGCCGCATCCGGCACGTTCGCACCGCGCTCCCGCGCCAGCAGCAGGCCCAGCCCGGCATACGGCGTGGCCCATTCGACCACCACGTCGGAGTTCGGCCAGTAAACAAACCCGCCACTTTCATGCTGCATCCCGACGATCCGGTCCACCCCCGCCTGGATCGCACGCGCCGTCTCCTCGGGCGTATAACGCTGCAGCGACGGAACCTCCGCGCGCAGCGCCGACACCGCCAGCCACGGCATCAGCGACGAGGTCGACTGCTCAATGCAGCCATACGGGTAGTGCAGCAAAAATTCCGCCGCTCCCGCACTCTCGACTAACAGCGAGGGCGACAGCTCGAGGGTCAACGCGCCGCGCCCGCCCAACAACTCCTTGGAGATCCCATCCAACAGATCAACCTCCTTGTCCGCCTGAAGGCGCACGAGCTTGACCTCGCGCAGCAGCGGCATCGGGTACTCCACCGGGAACCTCGACTCGACCCTGTCGCGCAGGGAAACAAAGATCTCCGAGCCGGGTTCCGCGCCCACCACCGAGACGGGATCCGCAGACCACTGCCACAGCGCCTCACCGGTGGTCACAAACCGCGTGTCAAAAGACACCACGGTGGCCGCCCCGGGTGCCAAGCTCACCTCCTCGCTGAGCGTCGCGCCCGCCTCATTGGCTGGCCCGACCGCCTCGGACCCGAGCTTGAGCGAAATCCGCCACACCCCCGCGAGCGGCGAGTTGTTGCGCACCATCACCTGCGGCGACAGCGCATCACCCTCCTGGGCGAAGCGCGGCACCTTCGGCTCTAACATCATCGGCTTGTCCACGATGAAGGAATTGACCGCCTGGCCGAAGTTGGCCTGGCCGTGGTGGGCGACGGCGACGAGGCGGTAGCGGGTGAGGGTGTCGGGCACCGTGACGGTGAACTCGAAACGGCCGTCCGCAGCGGCGCTCACCGCGGGCTGCCAAAATCCGCAGGGATCGAAGTTGCTGCGCAGTTCGCTGGCCTGCATCAGGCCTGAGCCGTCCCCGCCGCCAATGAAGAAGCCCTTGTTATAGAAGTTCCTTGAATCCGGCGACTCGGCCAAAAACCGGCCCAGCGAGGAGCCTGATTGCACGCCAAGCGGGCGCGGCGCGTAGAAGTGCTTCATCGGGTCTGGGTTGTCGTAGCCCATCACCGCCAGGGTGCCCTCGTCCTCGGCATAGACGGTGATTTCCGCGCCGGCCGCCGGGCCGCCGTTGGCCAGAGTGACGCGGCCCTTGACGGTGAGCGGCGCACCCGGACGCACCGTCGGCGCGGTGGCGACCTCCACGGCAAGGCGCTCGCGCTGGTTCTCGATGTTGAGCTCACAGAAGCCAAGCCGCAGGATCGGCTCCTTGTGCTCGCGCTGGTTCTCCAGCGCCCCCTTGATGATCAGCACGGAAACAAACACGTTGGGGGCGTCATCCGCCGTCAGCGCCACCTCGATGACCGGGTTGTCCGCCTTGAGCTTCACCAGCGTCTTGCGCAGCAACCCCTCGCGCTCAACGGTGACCAAGGCGGTGCCCTCAATCGGGCTGAGCACCAGGATGCGCGCCGTCTCGCCCGCCTTGTAGTTGGCGCGCTCTGGCACCAGCTTGATCTTCATGTCGTTTTCCCACGCCCATGGATAGTCGTCGCGACCGTAGACATAGTACTGCGTGACGGTGCGGAAGGCGCGCCCGTCCGCGTCCTTGCCTTGCAGCGTCAGGTGGTGAATCCCCGCCTGCGCCGGCCGGAAGGTTAGACCGGTGCCGCCGCCCGGCGCGTCCTGGGGAACCACCAGGATGTTAGATTCTGCGAGGTCCTCGGTGCGCACGTCATTGCGCACGGCGGTGGCGCCGTTCTCAGCGCGCACCTTGGTCTGGTCATTGACTTCGCGCGTCCAGGAGGCGCGCATTTCCACCGGGGCGGCAATTGGCCGGCCGTCGGGATCCACGGCGAGCACCTTGAGGGCGAGGTCCTCACCCACGCGCACCAGCCGGTCGACGCGCGCAACGCCGGCGTAGACCGCGGCGGGGTGCAGGGTCTGGGTGCTCGATGCGCTCAGTGTCTGGAGGTTGAGATCGGTCACCTCGGACACCACGGTGACCGTCCGCGGGTTCGGCTGGACACCCTCGGGAATCGGGATGGCGAATCCTAGCTTGCCGGCGGGATCGAGCTGGCCGGTTCCGCGGTCGCGATGGGTGCCGCGTTGCGGACCGCCGTCCATGTCGCGGAAGCCGTAGTAGTGGGCCCAGTAGCCGGAGTCGTCGACACTGTGGTCGCCAAACAGATAGTCGCGGAATTGCTCCGGATAGAAACCCGTCTCGTTGACGCGCAATTGCCACGCGACCTTGCCCGCACCCACCGGCTGGTCCTGGAAATACCGCGCGCTGAGCGCGACAACCGCGCTTTTGGCGCCGATCGGAGCGACCGCCAGCGATTGCTCGATTTCAAACGCGTTGCGCCGAAACTCCTGGACCTCAATCGCGTGGTCGAATGTCGCGTTCGCCTCAACCCGGCTCCGGCGCCACCAGTCGTCCTGCTCGTCGGCAACCGTGCGCAGCTCGCCGGGGTAGTCAAAGCAGAAGGAGAAAGTCCCCACATTCGTGGCGGGCAGGACGATCGTTTGGTCAAAGCTGCCGTTGGCGCTCACCGCGATCGGCTGGTTGAGGATCTCGCGGTCGTTTCCATCGGTTAGCCTGAGGCGCGCCGGCTCGCCGTCCGCCGGGAGGAGCTCATTGCCGCGCAGGCGCCGGACGATTCCCTTGAGGCGCACGGTCTCGCCGGGTCGATAGAGCGAGCGGTCGGTGAAGAGCATCACCTTGCGCTCCACCTCGAGGCTGTTCTCGCCGGCCGGACGCACCGCAAAATTCCACATCGAAACCGACGGCAACTGCTGGTCAAACGCCGCGGTGTAGGTGTCGCCGCCCAGCGTCGCACGCAGATGGCGCAGGCGCACGTCGCGCAGGATTTTCGCCGTGCCGTCCGCGCCGGTCGCCGCCTTGCTCAGCGCCGCGGCGTCCTCGCCAAAGCACTCGAGGGTAACACCCTCCAACGGCTCGCCGGTCTGGCAGGAAAAGGCGAACACGGTGACCTCGTCGCGGTTGCTCTTCCACGCCAAGCCCAGGTCGGTTAGCTGGATGAGCGCCTGGGCGGTCTTCCCCTGCGGCTTCATCTGCTCCGCGTCGAGCCCGAGGCCGTCCTTTGGCGTCCCCGTCACCTCGATGAACAAGGTGGCAAAGCGCACGTCGCCGCCGAGGATCTTGCCCCAGTTCAGGTTGGTTAGGATCGAGGTGTCCACGGGGTTGTTCAAGAGGATCTCGAGGTCGGCGATCTGCGCGCCGTCGATGAGCTCGTAGGGAATCGTGCTGAGCTGCTTGATCTGCTCGTTGTTAGGCCCGACCCCGGTGTAGTGGCGGTAGCCTTGGACGGCGCGCACCGCGGCATTGCCCGCCACCTGTTTAACGCGGATGCGCAGGGAAGCCATGTTGACGGCGTGGACCGGGTAGTTTCGCTCGCCGTGGGCAAGCTGCGCCTCGTCCTGGCTAGGCAGCGCCAACTCCGGGGTGAGGTGCTTGAACGTCAAGCGCCGCAGCGCCCCCTCGAGCAAGGGTAACTGGTCAAACGACATGAACCCGCGGCTCACCCCGACGGTCCAGTCCGGCTGGCCCGAGAAATCCCCCTCGATGGCCAGCGCGTTGTCTCTGACGACGAATTTCACCCCATCGGGCATCGGATTGAGGGTAATGAACTTGGCGATCTCTGCGGGCGCCAGGTCAGCGGGCAGCCGGTGGTTGAAGCGCAGGATGATCCGCCGCGGCTCGTCGACGGACGTGTCCGCCACGGCACTTTCCAGGGCAAACGGCGGGATGTCCCCCAGCGCATGGTTGCCATCCTCGACAAGCTTGGCGCTGCCGGACGCATTCGGCGCCCCGGCACTCACCACCAGACGCCAGCCCTTGCCCACGGGCAGGGGAACCAGCGGGGTGACGACGACCGCGTTGCCAATCGGCGTCTCGGGCGCGGGCGCCTCGCCGGGGGCCTCATCGCCGCCCGCGGTGGCAGCCCGGCGCTGCGCCCATGACTTGCTCATCTGTTCCGGGCCATCAAGGTCACCCACGGTCGCCTGGCGTGCGCTCGCGGCAACCCTCTGCTTGGCCGCATTCTCGTAGACAAGGGAGCCCGCGACTCCGGCGGCCTGCACTTCGTCGTTGAAGCGCAGATAGTAGCGCCCTGTTCGCGGGCTGTAGTCATCCTTCCAGCGGGCCAAGCGGATGGCCGCCTCGAGCTTGAACGGCTCCGCCTGAATCTTGCCAATCGGGCCCGCCTCAACCACCTGCCCGGTCCCGTCCACCATCCTGCGCCGCAGGCTGAAGCTGTACTCCGCCCCCAACACCGGCAGCCCCTTGGCCTCAAAAACAACCACGTTGGGCGCCTTCCACCGCAGCACCCCGTCAAGCTCCGGCTTCACCGTGATGAGGCCCGCCACGACTTCCTTGCCCACCGAGCCCGCCTCGATCATCGCCTCGTCGAACACAACCTCTATCTCGCTCTCCGGCCGCAACTCAGGCGTCGAAACAAACAACCGCGGCGCCGCATTCAGCGAACCCATCACCACAGCCAAGATCAATAATACCGTTTTCATAGGGGAACTCTTCCGTTTGCGCGCAGCTTAGCACGCCATCCCTAGCAATGTTGCCCCAACTTTGCCGACCAATTTTCCAACATTTATGAGCCCTGCGGCCTCGCCGCCAGGCTCCCCGGGCCGGGGCGCGCTTTCCCGCACCCGGCCGGCGCGGCCGCCCCCCGCGCCCCCCGGCATGGCCAAATCCCACGCCTCCCGGGGGATTTCAGCCAAACATCTTCGTCAGCGACGCCAAGTCAGCCGGTCCCGCCTTGTCGGCCGCGAGGATGGCCGCCTTCTGTTTGAGGATGAGCTCGGCGATGCCTTTCTTCGACAGCTCTAACATCGAGGCCATCTGCTCGGCGCTGAACACCGCCTCCTCGCCGCTGCCCTGAACCTCCACAAAAGCCAATGACTCGGTCATCACCACGTTGAAGTCCACCGTGGCATCCCGGTCCTCCGGATAGTTCAAATCAAGGATCGGTACGCCGTCATGCACCCCCGCGGAGACTGCCGCGACCAATTGGCCAAGCGGAAAATCCCGCAGCTTCCCTGCCGCCATGAGCTTGTTCAACGCGATGGCCAGCGCCACGCAGCCGCCTGTGATCGAGGCCGTGCGGGTCCCGCCGTCGGCCTGCAGCACGTCGCAATCCACCCAGATCGTCCGTGGCCCGATCTTGCGCAGGTCCAGCACCGAGCGCAGCGCCCGCCCGATGAGCCGCTGGATCTCCGAGGACCGCCCGTCTAACTGGCCGCGCGAGATGTCGCGCTGTTTGCGTGTGAGTGTCGAGTACGGCAGCATGCTGTACTCGGCCGTTAGCCACCCGCCGCTGACCTTCTGCGCCTTCATCCAGCGCGGCACGTCCTCCTCGATGGTCGCCGCACAAATCACCCGCGTGTTGCCAAACGACACCAGAACCGAGCCGTTGGCGTAGGGGGCGATGTTAGGGACAAAGGAGATCTCGCGGAGCTGGTCAGCCTGGCGGCCGTCGGGTCGTGTCATGGCGGCACCCTAGGGCGATCCGGGCGGAACGAAATTCCAAAGTGGCCGCCGGGAAAGATTCCCAGCCTTGTGTCTTTGGCCCCAGCCCGCTTGTGTTTGGCCAGTGAAGGAACTTCTCGAGGAACTCGAACGCTGGGGCGCGGATGTCATCTTCGGCCGCGCCCGCGGGTTCCGCGCCGCCCTGGCACGCATCCTCATGTTTGGCCTCTCAGGGTTTTTCCGCCTCGCCGTGGCCCTGCGCCTCAAACTCTTCCGCGACGCATGGAAACCCCAGGCCCACCTCGGCGTCCGCGTCATCAGCATCGGCAACCTAACAGTCGGCGGGACCGGCAAGACACCCGTCGTGGAGCTTTTCGCGCGCACGCTGCGCGACCGCGGGCGGCGCGTGGCGATCCTGAGCCGCGGTTATAAGAGCCGCAAGCTCGAGGAGCCGCAGGTGTGGCTCGGCGCCGACGGCTTGGCGGTGGTGCCCGAGGAGATGCCGCGGGTGGTCAGCGACGGCGAGCGCCTGCTGCTGCCGGTGCGCAACGCGGGCGACGAGCCGTTCATGCTGGCGAAAAACCTCACCGGCGTCTCGGTGGTTGTCGACAAGGACCGCGTCAAGGGCGGCCGCTTCGCCGTGCGCGAGCTCCAGGCGGACTTCCTCCTGCTCGACGACGGCCTCCAGTACCTCAAGCTGGCCCACGGCACGGACATTGTTCTCATCGATTCCAACTCGCCCTTCGGCACCGGCGCGCTCCTGCCGCGCGGCACCCTGCGCGAGCCCGCCAAGAACCTCTGCCGCGCAAGCTACATCTTCATCACCAAGTGCGACGGCAGCCCACAGGACGCCCTGGTCGCCAAACTCCGCCGCTACAACCAGGTGGCCGACATCATCGAGTGCACCCACGGGCCAAAGCACCTCGAGAACGTCTTCACCGGCGAGCGCCAACCGCTTGAGTTCCTGCGCGACAAGTGGGTGGCGGCCATCAGCGGCATCGCCGTGCCGGAGAGCTTCGAGAACAAGCTCACCGAGCTGGGCGCACGCGTCGAGATCCGGCGCCGGTTTTCCGATCACCACACCTTCAGCAAGCGCGACATCAACCAATTCATGCGCCGCTGCGTCGAGCGCGACATGGAGCTCATCCTCACCACCGAGAAGGACGCCGTGCGCTTCCCGCGGCCCGCCGAACTGGATGTCCCGGTGTTTTTCCTGCGCATCGAGGTGGAGATCCTCAAGGGCCACGAACTCTGGGAAAAACTCATCGACCGCCTTTGCCTGCCGCATGACCCCGGCCAAACACTCCTCCTCACTCGCGCCGCGCACGCGGTCTAACAGGAGCTTGGGCTCAGCCCCGGCAGCCACCCAGCCAAGCCCACCCGCCCTCCGGGCCGCACTTTCCGCACTAGCAGCCTTGAGTGGACTGCGGCAGCCCGCTAGGCTGTACTTCACAAGCCATGAAAGTCATTCCCGCCAAATGGATTCCGCGTCTCTCGCCGGTGCACGGCGGGGCCGCAGAGGCGGCGGGGGCAGGGGCGGGATTTCCGCCGATTCTCGAGCACCTGCTGCGCCAGCGCGGGCTTTTGTCGGACGGGGACCTTGAGACCTTCCTGCGTCCGCGGCTCAAGGACCTGAGTGATCCATTTCTGCTACCGGACATGGAGTTGGCGGTGGGGCGGATTTTCCGGGCCATCGATGCGGGCGAGAAAATCTGCATTTACGGCGATTACGACGTCGATGGGGTCACCTCCATCGCGCTGATGCGGCGCGTCCTGCGGGCCTACGGCGCGGAGCCGCGGCTGTTCATCCCGAAGCGCAGCAGCGAGGGCTACAGCCTGAGCGCCGCGGCCCTTGAGCGCTGTATGCGCGAGGGCGACCGCCCGGACCTCATGATCACCGTCGACTGCGGCACCGCCGCCGTGGAGGAAATCGCCAGCCTCAGCGAACAAGGCGTCGAGGTCGTCGTCGTCGACCACCACGAGCCAGCGCCGCACGGCTTGCCTAACTGCGTCGCGGTGGTCAACCCGAAGCGCTCTAACCACCTAACCTACCTGTGTGCCGCCGGGGTGGTCTTCAAGCTTGCCCACGCGCTGCTCAAGACCCGGCCGCTGGACGGCTTTGACCTGCGCGATGTCATTGACCTCGTCGCGGTGGCCACCATTGCCGACATCGTCCCGCTCATTGGCGAGAACCGGATTCTCGTCTGCCATGGCCTGCGGCGCCTGCCAAAGACGCCCAACGCCGGCCTTTGGGCCCTGCAGAAGGTCACCGGCATGGATGGCGCGGCCACCAGCATGGATGTTGGCTTCCGCATCGGCCCGCGACTCAACGCGGCCGGGCGCATGGACGTCCCCGAGGACGCCCTTGAGATGCTCCTCACCGACGACGGCGCCCACGCCGCGCGCCTCGCCGAAAAGTTGGATGGCTATAACCGCGAGCGCCAGCGCCACGAGCAGCAGATGCGCACCGAGGCACTCGCCATGCTCGGCGAGGGTTTCAACCCCGGCGACGATCCGGTCATCGTGCTTGGCTCGCGCTCATGGCACCCCGGCGTCGTCGGCATTGTCGCCTCGCGCCTCATGCGCCAGTTCCACAAGCCGACGTTCATCATCGCCATCGACTCTAACGGTGTCGGCAAGGGCAGCGGCCGCAGCATCGAGGGCATCTCGCTGGTCCAGGCGATCCAGGCATGCCAGGGGCACTTGTTGGCCGGCGGCGGCCACGACATGGCTGCGGGCCTGAGCATCGCCGAGTCTAGCATAACGGCATTCCGCCGCAGCTTCGGCGACTACGTGCGCAGCGCGAGCAACTCGGAGCAACGGCTGCCGCGCCTCTATGTGGACGCCGAGGTGGACTTTGACGACCTCTCGCTGGAGTTCCTAGACAGCTATGAGCTGCTCCAACCGTTTGGCAGCAGCAATCCGCAGCCGATCTTCATGAGCCGCCAAGTCTACCTGAGCGAGGCGCCGCAGCGGCTCAAGAACAACCACCTGCGCTTCTTCCTGCGCCAGGGGTATACCGAGCGCGACGCGATCTTCTTTGGCGGCGGCGAGCGGACCCTGCCGGAGCCGCCGTGGGACATCGCCTTCACGATCGACCGCAACACCTTCCGCGGCAAAACCTCGCTGCAGATTATCGTCCAGGATGTGCGCGCCGCGGGCGTCCAAAGCTAACCGCCATGCCCGCCGAGGAATTTCTTCCGGCCCATGCTGGAGTGGCCGACATCCCCGGGGTTTCCAACAAAGAAGCCGCTGGGCTCGCCGCCACCGGGCTGGCGAGCGCCGCGGACCTGCTAGAGCTGCCGCCGCGGCGCTACGAGGACCGGCGGCGCTTTGATGCGTTTCCGCTGCAGGCGGCAGGCGCCGCGGTGTGCCTGCGCGGCACGGTGGTCGACAGCGTGCAGCGGCGGCTTGGCGGCGGGCGCGGGTTTTACGAGGCGGTCATTGAGGATGCGGGCGGCGGGGTGTTCTCGTCGGGCAAGATCACCTGCCGCTGGTTTAACATGCCGTTCATCTCCAAGGCGCTCGCGGCCGGCCAGCAAGTCGTCCTGTACGGCAAGCCAAAGGAGCACAACGGCCGCCTGGTCATCGACCATCCAGAGTTTGAAGTCGTCCGCGACCATGCCGGCGACTCGATCCACCTTGAGCGCATCGTGCCGATCTACCGCGCGCTCGGCGGCGTCTCGCCCCGGCGCCTGCGCGAGATCCTGCACACCTTGTTAGCCCGGGTTGACCCGGCCACCCTGGCGCCCGCCTATGACGTCGACCCGAGCTATCCGCGCGCCGAGGCGTTGCGTGAGCTGCATTTCCCCGACTCGCTTGAGCACGCCGAGGCCGCGCGCCGGCGCTTTGCCCTCGAGGCGTTCTTCGCCATCCAGCTGCGCGTCGCCTGGCGCCGCCAACGCCATGCCGATCAGCTCGGCCGCGTCCTTGGCCGCCGCACCACCCTGCTCAAGGCTTTCTATCAAAACCTCCCGTTCGACCTCACCGGCGCGCAAAAGCGCTCGATCCGCGAGATCATCGACGACATGCGCAGCCCCCGGCCGATGCACCGGCTCCTCCAGGGCGACGTCGGGTCCGGCAAAACCTTCGTCGCCCTGTGCGCCATGTTGTTAGCCGTCGACTCCGGCTGCCAGGCCGCCTTGATGGCCCCTACCCAGATCCTCGCCGAACAGCACTATCTAACATTCAAGAAGTGGCTTGAGCCGCTCGGCGTGCGCATCGCCCTGCGGACCGGTTCGCGCCGCGAGGCCAATGACCTTGAGCTTGCCGGCGAGCCGCAGATCATCATCGGCACCCACGCGCTCTTGTTTGATTCCGGCGACTTCCGTGACCTCGGCCTGGTCGTCATCGATGAGCAGCACAAGTTTGGCGTCGCCCAGCGCGCCGGCCTGATCCGCCAGGGCATCACTCCGGACGTCCTGGTCATGACCGCCACGCCCATCCCGCGCACCCTGACGATGACCTTGTACGGCGACCTCGACGTCTCGCTGTTAGATGAGCTGCCCGCCGGCCGCGGCAAGATTGTCACGGGCATCCGCACGGCGGCGAAGGTTTCCGATGTCACCGCCTTTGTTAAGGAACAGCTCAACGCCGGACGCCAGGCGTACCTTGTCTATCCGCTCGTTGAGGAGAGCGAGGGCGTGAAAGCCGCGGCGGCCACGGCGGAGCACGCGCGCTGGGCCAAGCGGCTGGCGCGCCACCAGGTTGGCCTGCTTCACGGCAAGCTTTCCGCGGACGAGAAGGAGTCGGTCATGACGCGCTTCCGCGCGGGGGAAATCGACGTGTTAGTGGCGACCACCGTCATTGAGGTGGGCGTGGACGTTCCCAATGCCAACCTGATGGTCATCCACCACGCCGAGCGCTTCGGCCTGGCCCAGCTCCACCAGCTGCGCGGCCGCATCGGCCGCGGCGCCCACAAGAGCTACTGTATTCTCCTCACCGATGGAAAAAATCCCGAGGCCCTCGAGAAACTCCGCGTCCTTGAGCAGTCCACTGACGGGTTCCGCATCGCCGAGGAGGACCTGCGCCTGCGCGGACCCGGCGACGTGTTAGGCACCGCCCAGAGCGGCCTGGTGGATGCCCGCTACGCCGAGTTTCTTGGCGATGTGCAGCTCATCCGCGAGGCGCGCGCCTTGGCCGATGACCTGATCCGCGCCGATCCCCACCTTGAGCGCCACCCGGCGCTGCGCCAACTCGTTGCCTCCGAGCCGACTGGTGACGCCCGTGGATAACCGCGGGGCGAGGCCAAGTTAAGTTCCCCCTACCATGTCGGCAGGATCCTCCCCGAGGCCTCTCGTCCCCCGGTAGTAGTTGGGCTGTTTAAATCGCACCAAAACCCTTATCCTGAAAAAGCTCATGAGCATCACCGAGATCAAAAATATGACTCAAGTTGAACGTCTTAGAACCATGGAAGCTCTTTGGGATGCGCTGTGCCATGAGGAATCAGAGCCTGGCTCGCCAGATTGGCACGAAGACGTTCTGGCTCGTCGCCGCCAGAAAATTGAGTCCGGCGAGGCTCGATACATCTCCTTTGATGAGGCCAAGCGCAGAATCGAGGAATGAATCGGTTCACTGTCACGCTCCTCGAGGAATCAATCGATGACATAACGATCGGGAAGCGCTTTTACGACGCAAGCGAATCAGGCGTTGGGCTTTATTTCGCCAATTCTGCCATGGCGGATATCGCTTCGCTCCGGCTGTACGCAGGAATCCATCTCATCCGTTTCGGCTACCACCGGATGCTACTCAAGCGTTTCCCCTTCTCTGTCTACTATGAGAGTGGCGCAAATGAGGTTCGCTTGGTTGCAGTCATAGACATGCGGCAAAACCCCAAAAGCATTCGATCGATCCTCCGGCTGAGGCATATATGAGAATAAAACGGGCAGCCTCCAGTTGCTGAGGCACTCCCCTCCACATCTCTTTGGTTCAACCGTTCATGCGGAAAGTCGCCATGCGCCGGCAGGGCACCAGAACGGTGGTCCGTTCCGGTGCTAATTTTTGTTGAAACATCCAGAATGGATGGTTAACCACTCTTTCATGAACGACTCAGGCCTCGAAACCGCGCTGAGGCTCCTCGGTGAATTTCTCGGCGAAGGGGATTCCGCGCGCTGGTTGGTGGTTGGCGGCGGCAGTGCGCTGCTGGCCCAGCGGCTGAGTACGCGCCCGACGAAGGATGTCGATGTGATGGCACTGCGGGAATGGGAAGGGAACGTGATCAGCGCGCATCCGCTGCCTGATGCGGTTAAGGATGCCGCAGCCAGGGTGGCGGTGGAATTGCGCCTCGATCCCGCTTGGCTGAACAGCGCTGCTTCCCTGCATGGCTTGGATTTTGCCCGGCTTCCCAACAGCTTCTGGCAGGATTTATGCACCCGTGAATATGGCGACCACCTCAAGGTCAGCTTCATCGGTCGGCCGGGGTTGATCCTGCTCAAAGTCAGTGCGGCGCTGGGACGTGAGGAGCGTCGCGACCTGGAAGACCTTCTTTGCCTGCGACCAACGCGCAGCGAGGCCGAGGATGCGCTGCGCTGGGTCCTCACGCACCTTCACGAAGCCAAGAGCCATCCGAAAATCCCATCGCTGCTTCAAGCACTCGGGCATGCCGACCTTATTCGAGAATTCGCATAGCCGCCTCACCAAGAGGACGGTTGATTTGCTTTGGCACCAGTGGTCCAGCATCGGTGTGGCGGGGTCCGCGCTTGCCGATGGCAACCACGTCATTGACCCCGAGGCGCTGATCCTCGCCACCACCCGCTTCGGGCGCTATGATTCGCGGTTGATGGATGAGGCGATCGACTGGTTGATG
>JBILQA010000011.1:0-20899 GCA_044373535.1 Akkermansiaceae bacterium
AACCTGGCCAACGGCAAAAGCGAGATCGTGCGCATCACCGACCGCGGCCCCTTCATCCGCGGCCGCATCATTGATGTGACCTCCGGCGTGGCTGAGCGCCTAGGCTTCCGCAGCAACGGCCTGGCCTCCGTCAAGGTCGAGGTGCTCGCCCCGGCCGCCGATTCCGGCTCCTGATCCCTCGCGCCACGGCCTCCGGGAATTCGCCGGATTGCGAAGCGGGCCGTTGACAGCCCGCCGAAACCTGTTACTTGTCCCTACGGTTTTCCAATCCCCTCCTTGGATGGGCGCGGAAAATATTAGGCTCTGTCTCGTCTTTCGGCGTTGCAGAGGCGGGTTCCGGGTTTCCAGCGCCATGACCGACGACCTTCCGACAACTTCATGGCGCGCACTTCGAAAGGAATATAGAAATGGAGATCTACGTAGGCAACCTGCCTTACGGACTCGACGAGCAAGAGTTGGCAGACGCGTTTGCCCAATACGGAACCGTTGACCGGGCGAAAATCGTCACGGACCACGAAACCGGTCGGTCAAAAGGCTTTGCTTTCGTCACCATGAGTGACGCAAATGAAGCTGAAAACGCGATTCGCGCCATGGACGGGGCAGACCTTGCCGGTCGCCCGCTCCGCGTCAACCAGGCCCAGGAACGCGCTCCTCGTCCTAGCGGCGGCGGTGGTGGCGGCTACGGCGGTGGCGGCGGCGGCGGTGATCGTCGTGGCGGCGGTGGCGGCGGCTACGGCGGCGGTGGCGGCGGCGGCTACGGCGGCGGCGGCGGCGGCGGTGATCGCCGCGGCGGTGGTGGCGGCGGCGGCGGTGGTCGCGGCGGCTACGGCGGCGGCGGCGGTGGTGGTGGTCGCGACAAGCGCTACTAGACCCTGACTCAGGCCGGCTCATCCCCGGCGGCAAACTTTCACAAAAGGCCCGTCCGCTCACCCGGATGGGTCTTTTTTTGCCCCTTGGCCAACAATTTTGCGCGTTCTGCCCCGGCAGGACGGTAGGGTACCCGGTAGTTTCAGGAAATTAAACCAGATGAAAACACTTCGGGTAATCACGTATTGGAGTTTGTTGGCGGCCGGTCTTGCCCAGGCGGATGTCGCCCTCTCGCCGCTTTTCAGTGACCACGCGGTGCTGCAACGCGACAGGCCGTTGCCGGTCTGGGGCACTGCCGAGCCGGGCGAGAAGGTGGCTGTTAGCCTAGGGGCCCAAAAGGGCAGCGGGGTGGCCGACAAGGATGGCCGGTGGACGGTGATCTTGCCGGCCCAGCCGCTATCAAAGGCTCCCTTAGTGCTCAGCGTGAGCGGCAAAAACCAGCTGACCCGCCAAGATATTCTGCTCGGTGACGTCTGGCTTTGCAGTGGCCAGTCAAACATGGACTTCCCACTTGGCGCCTGCGATGTCCCGCAGGACATTGCCGCCTCGGAAAATCCGCAGATCCGCCACTTCCGCGTCGGATATAACTTCGCCAGCGTGAAGGCCACGGCGCTTGAGGGCGCCTGGGCCGTTGCCGGCCCGGCAACGGCGGGCGGGTTCAGCGCCGTGGGCTATTACTTTGGCCGCAAGCTCCAGGCCCAGACCGGCGTGCCGATCGGCCTTCTAACCAGCTCGGTTGGCGGGACTAACATCGAGCTCTGGATCTCCCAGGAAGCCTTGTTGGGCACGCCCGCCCTTGAGCCCTACGCCAAACAAATGCGGGATTCACTGGACATCTATCAGCAGCAGCTGCGCGCCGCCCTGCCGGCGCTGCGCGGATGGGCCGATGCCGCCGCCAAGGTCCCCGCCGCGCAGAAACTGCCGCTACCGCCCGCGTGGCCGGAGTTCCCCTTCAGCGAGCGGGTCAACCGGCCGCGCTGCGTGACGCTGCACAACGGGATGATCGCCCCGCTGGTGCCGTTTTCCTTTCGTGGCGCGATCTGGTACCAGGGCGAAAGCAACGCGGATGACGTTCTCTATGTGGAGAAAAAGCGCGCGATGGTCGATGAGTGGCGGCGCCTTTTCCAGAACCCGCAGATGCCCTTCTACTTCGTCCAACTCGCCGCATGGCTGGCCCCGGATGACAACCCCGCCGGTGGCGGCTGGGGAATGATCCGCGACTTGCAGCGCCAGTGCCTAACCATCCCACACACCGGCATGGCCAGCGCACTGGATGTCGGCGATGCCGAGGACATCCACCCGAAAAACAAGGCTGACGTTGGTGAGCGCCTTGCCCTCTGGGCGCTGCGCAACGAATACGGGATCAAGGATCTGACGGTGAGCGGCCCGTTGTTGCGCGACATGGCCATCGAAGGCAGCCGCATTCAGCTGCGCTTCGAATCACTTGGCGGGGGGCTCATGGTCGGCAAGAAGGATGGCCGCAAGCCCGCCGTCGAGGACCCCGGTGCCACCCTCAAGCGCTTCGCCATCGCCGGCGCGGACCAGAAATGGGCCTGGGCCGATGCCGTCATCTCCGGCGACACCGTTATCCTAAGCTCCCCGGCGGTTCCCAGCCCCGTGGCCGCGCGCTACGCCTATTCGGGCAATCCCGCCGGCGCCAACCTCTATAACAGGGCCGGTCTTCCTGCCTCGCCATTCCGCACCGACAAGTGGTAACAATCGCCGTTGCCGTCACGTACTTAGCTAACCCTTTCCAACATCCATAGCCATGCCGACCAACAATCATGACATCAACGTGCCGCCCAAGCGCAACGACCTCCTGCTCTCCCGGCGCAGCGCAATGACGCGCCTGGCCGTCGGCGGCATTGCCGCCCTCGGGGGCTCTGCCATCCGCCTCAGTGCCGCCGAGGACGCTGCCGCCCAGGTTACTTTCTTTGTCACCGCCGACCCGCAGATCCACTTGGACAAGTGGGGCACCGCCGGCACGGAGAAAACCATCGAGGTCATCAACGCCCTGCCGGGCAAGCCGTTCCCGTTGGGCGGAGTGGTCGCCGAGCCGCGCGCCATCTTGGTCGCCGGGGATCTGGTAGATACTGTTGGCGACCCGCGCCACTGGGCTACCTACAAGAGCTTTTTCGATCCCAACGGCAAGGCCCGCGTACGCTTCCCCGCCTTCGAGTGCATCGGCAACCATGACCTCGGCGGCGAGGGCCGCGATGGCTTCGGCAAGCTCCAGGTGGAATACATGGAGCGCTGCCAAGCACGCAAAGGGCCGGAAAAATTCTTCTACGACAAAAATAATTACCACTACTCCTGGGACTGGGGCCAGCTCCACCTGGTCAACCTCAACCTCTTCCCCGGCAACCAACCACGCCCGGTCTACGACCGCGAGGTGGGCTGGAACGACCCGCGCAACAGCCTCGACTTCCTCATCGAGGACCTCAAGAAGAACGTCGCCGGCAGCGGCCGGCCGATTGTCCTGATGTGGCATTACGGCCTGCGCGGCTGGGGCTTGGACAAGTGGTGGAAACCCGAGGATCTCGACAACCTCAAAAAGGCCATCGCTGGCTACAATGTCGTTCTCATCCTCCACGGCCATGAGCACGCCTTCGCTCAATATGAGTGGGAAGGCTACCCCGTCTTCATGGCGCCATCGCCACAGCGCGACCGCGACCCGAAAACCCCCGAAGTCCCCAGCACTCCCAAGGGCTTCCTCGTCGTCCGACTTGTCGGCGACGAACTCCAGCTCGGCCACCATGACACTGAGAAGTGGGCCGACACCTGGAAAAAAACCATCTCCCTGGGCACCAAGGGCGGTGCCTAGGATCGGTTAGGTTCAGATAGTCGGATCGCCCCCAGGGGCCGGTCCGGCTACTTTTGCGCCCTCAGGAAGGCGAGCACGTCGGCAAGCTCCTGCGGCTTGAGGATCAGGCCCATTGGCGGCATCGGGCTGACCGGCGTCTGGTCGTAGCCTTCCGCCAGTTTGGCACTCGGCTCGAGCAGTGCCTGCTGCAGGTAGGCGGCGTCGCGCTTGCTGGCGATCTTGTCGAGCGGCGGCCCGACGGTGCTGCCCTTGCCGCCAAGCATGTGGCAGTTGACGCAGCCCGCCGTTGGATTTTTCCAGAAAATTTCCTCGCCCCGCTTGGCATCCCCGGCGGCGATCGCCTCCTGGGCCGGACCGGACTGCGGGATCATCTCGGTTAGCTTGATGTCGTCAAACCACGCCTCGCCGGCGCGGGCGTTGAAGGAGATGCTGATGTCCGTCTGCGGGCTGGCACCGCTGTTGAACACCGTGTCAACCTCGCGCCAGTCGGTGGTGCCGCCCACTGCCGCGCTCTCCACCTTGCGCTCGCGCTCGCTGAGCAGCGCACGCCCACGACCGATCAAGCCCGCTGTCTTGATCCAGCCTGACAAACGGTAGCTGGTGTTAGGCTTGAGGTCCGCGTGGATCACCAGCAGCTTGTCGGTTTGCTTGTCGGTGGAGATGTACAGCGATCGTTCGCCGCTGCGCGCACCGGTGGTCGTGGTGGCCCAGACCGCCGTGGCGTTGCCTGGCCCTTCGCTGCCGTCCACGTTTTTCCAGCCGCTTGCAAGCCCGTCTGCCTCGACCTTTTCAAACCCGCCGTTGCCCAGGAGGTTATCTCCCTCCTTGAATGACTGGTGCTTGCGTGAGAGCAGCCGTGCCGCCTCGCTTAGCCATTCGTCCTTGGTTAGCTGCGGGTCCTTCGCCAATCCCTCAACCAGCGTGCCGATCTGGCTGTTGGTTGGCAGCTCGGCCACCTTGACCATGGCCGCAAGGCGGGTGATAGGGTCCGGGTCGTTGATTGTGTTAGAGCCGAAGAGCAGCGCCTGCGCCGCCGCATCGGTGCCGAGCGCGCGCACCGCGTTGCGCCGCAACCCCGCTCCCTTGGCGGCCAACGCCGCCTGATGGGTTTTCTCGTCCAGCTCGCCGAGCCCCTGCAGCGCCCATAGCGCATGAATGGCGGCCACTTCGTTGCCGCCGCCGACGACTACTTTCCTCAGCTCCGGCGCGGCGTCCTTCTTGCCGCCGTCGACTAACAATTGTTGGGCCTTGAGGCGCCAGAAGTTCGTGTCGCTCCCCAGCGCGGCGATGAGCTGGGCGTTACTTGCCCCTTTTAGACTGGTGATGGCCGGTTTCTTCGCCTGGTTCCACACCACCCGGTAGATCCGTCCGCGGTCGTGGTCGCGGTGGGCATTTTCGTGGGCTCCGCCCTTGCCGGTCGTCGCCGTGTAGCCGCCGCGGTTGAGTGAGGGTGTCGGGTTGTGTTGGATGATGAAGTTCTGGAAGTCCGCGTACCAGATGGCGCCGTCCGGACCAACTTCAGAATATACCGGCGAGTGCCATTCGTCCGAGCTGGCCACCACATTGAAACCGTCCCCGGCGACGTAGCCCGCGCCGTTGGCCTTCACGTCCATCAGAGCGATGAGCTTCATGGTTGGCTCGTTGACCATCGCCATTCCCTGCATGCGCGGCGGCAGATTGGCGCTCTCGATAAAGTTGCTGCCCGCCGCGGCGGTATAGCCGCCCATCACGTCAACCTGGCGGTAGTTGTTGGTAATCGCGTGGGCCTCGCCGACGAGGTTGATGCGCTTGGCGCTCATGCCGCGCATTCCCTCCGGATAGAGGGTCCGCGGAATCCCGCCGTAGAAGATCGGCGCGCCGTTGGCCGTGCCGCCAAATTGGTCGCCCCAGTTGTTCTGGCTGTGCGCCCACGAGTTGTTGGAAAACTGATGGAGAAACTCGAGCTTCGAGCCGTCCGCCTTGAAGCGATAGGTCCCCTGGCCGAACTTCTGTGGCTTGCCGCCCGCGTCGCCATCGTAGCCCGAGTAGCCGACGCAGCCGTACAGCCAGTTGTCGAAGCCGTAGTGCAGGTTGCTTGCCTGGGCGTGGGTGTCGCCGATGCCCCAGCCGGTCATGATCTCCTGGCGCACGTCGGCCTTGTCGTCGCCATTGGTGTCCTTGAGGAAGAGGAAGCGTGGCGGCTGGCTAACCACGATGCCGCCGTTGGTGAACACAATCCCTGTTGGAATGTTGAGGCCCTCGGCAAACACGGTGAACTTGTCTGCCTTGCCGTCGCCGTTGGTGTCCTCGCAGATGCGGATGCTGTCGGTGCCCACGCCGTCGGGCTTGACCCCGTGCGGGTAGTCGCTGGTCTCGGCGACCCAGCAGCGGCCGCGCTCGTCGAAGGCAAACGCGATCGGCTTGCGGATGTCCGGTTCGCTGGCAAACAGTTCAAGGCGCATGTCGGCAGGCACCTGGGTGCGCTCGCTGCTGCCCTTCACACTGAAGGGATGCTGGAAACTCACCGGCTCGGGCCGGCGCTCGTAGTTGGCGATGTGGTCGCTCTTCTCGCGCACCTCCTCGTCCCGCGCTGCCAGGAACCTCTCCCACTCCGCCTTGGCCGTGTCACCGCTGGACCAGACAATCGCGTTGCGCAGGATCTGTTGGAACTCGGAGTTCTTCCATGTCCGCTCGTCATGGCCTCCGGCGGTGTAGAACACCCGGCCCTTCCCCTGGGTGCGCACCCACGCCCACGGCTGAGCTCCATCCTTGGCTGCCATCAGCACGGTGAGCGCCGCGTCGTTTGACGGCGTGTTGACCACCGCCTCGTCCAAGCCGGAGAAATCCTTCACTCCTGCCATCGCCGGATGTTCCGCCTTCAATACCGCCGCGTCCACCTTGCCGCCGTGGCCTGCCTGGCGCCCGCCGACGAGCTTGCCAAACTGCACGTTGCCCGCACCCCAGCCGCTTGCCGTGTGCACCGGCACAAACCCGTGGCCACTCTCAACAAACTTCGTAAGCGCGCCTGCCTGCGCCTCTGTGATCTCCCCCTGCTCGCCAAACATCATCACCGTGTCGTACAGGGCCAACGTCTGGTCTGTTAGGCAGTCGGGCGTCGTGAAGTAGTCGAAGTAGATTGCGTCGCGGCCGAGGTTCTCCATCAATGCCGGCAGGCATTTCCCCGCGTTGTGCTGCTCGCCATTGCTGCCTAAAAACAACACCCGGAGCGGACGCGGTCCGGCAGCCGTGGCGGTGCCAAGGCCCGCCAAGGCCAGCGCGCCTACTAAGATTGAGAAGCGGATGGATTTCATGAGTCCCCTGCCTCTAAAGAGTTCCTCCGGTGGCGTCGAGGTTGCACTTGGCGAAAAATCCGCGTAGCGAACGGTGTGAAACGTTCGGCGGGGTGAACGACCTGCTGCCAGAACGCCCGGACGCGCCTACTTGAGCGTCTTGAGCAAAGCGAGCACGTCGGCAAGCTCCTGCGGCTTGAGGATCAGGCCCATGGGTGGCATCGGGCTGACCGGACTCTGGGCGTAGCCCTGCGCCAGCTTGGCGCTCGGCTCCAGCAGGGATTCTAGCAGATAGGCCTCGTCGTTCTTGCTGGCGACCTTGTCTAGTGCCGGCCCGACGGTGCTGCCCTTGCCGCCCAACATGTGGCAGTTGATGCAGGCGGCCGTCGGGTGGGTGGCGAAGATTTCCGCGCCGCGCTTGGCATCGCCGGCCGTGACCCTTTCGCCGGCGTCCTGCAGCGGCAACATCTCACTCAGGCGGACATCGTCAAACCAGACGTCGCCGGATTCGCCCGCCACCACCAGATGAATGTTGGACTGCAGGTTGCTGCCGCTGTTGAACAGCGTGTCGACCTCATGCCAGTCATTGTCGTCGCTGACAAAGGGCGTCTCGGTGCCGCGGGCGCGGTCCACCATGAATGCCCGGCCACGCAGCTCCTTGGTGCGGATCCAGCCTGAAAGGCGATAGTAGGTGTTAGCCTTGAGCTCCTGTTGGATGACGAGCGCCTTCTCGACATATTTCCCCGACTTCGCCTCGATCGCGAGCACCTTGGCGCCGGACTTCGGCTCCTTGTCGCTGAGCTTCCAAACGGCCGCCTCGTTGCCCAAGGCGGTGCCATAGTTCTCGGTCTTCCAGTCGGCGGGAGCTCCGTCCGCCCCGGCCTGCTCGAAGTCGGAATTGGTCAAAATGTTAGAGCCCTGTTTGAAGGCCTTGTGCTTTTGCGAGAGCACCCGGACGCCTTCTGCAAGCCACTCGTCCTTGATGACTTCCGGCGCGCTGCTGATGCTGCCCACCAGAGTCGTGATCTCCGCGGTGGTTGGAAACTCGGCAAGTTTCACAAAGGCTGCCAGGCGTGTGACCGGGTCCGCGTCGGTCAACGTGCTGGAGGCAAACAGCAACTTCTGCCCCGCGGCGTCATTGCCAAGCGCCCGCACCGCATTGCGGCGCAGGCCAGCACCTTTGCCTAACAAGGCTGCCTGGTGGGTCTTCTCGTCCAACTCGCCAAGCCCCTCCAGGGCCCAGAGGGCGTGCACCGCGGCGCGCTCGTTGGCCCCCGAGACCACCAGCTTGCGCAGCTCAGGCGCTGCGTCCTTCTTGCCGGCATCCACCAACATCTGCTGGGCTTTGAGGCGCCAGAACTGGTTGTCGTCACCCAGCGCGGCGAGCAGGCTCGCCGTGCCTGCCCCCTTGAGGGTGGTGATTGCCGGCTTTTTGGCCTTCTCCCAGACGATCCGGTAGATCCGGCCGCGGTCGTGGTTGCGCAGCGGGTTCTCGTGGGCGCCGCCCATGCCGGTGGTGGCGTCAAATCCGCCATTCCCAGCAGAAGGTGTTGGATTGTGCTGGATGATGAAGTTCTGGAAGTCGGCAAACCAGACAGCCCCGTCCGGACCAACCTCGGAATAGACCGGGGACATCCACTCGTCGCTGCTGGCCACCAGGTTGAAGCCGTCGTGGGCGCTGTAGCCGGCGCCGTCGGGGCGCACGTCCATCAGGCCGATGAGCTTCATGGTCGGCTCGGTAACCATCGCCATGCCCTGCAGCCTGGCGGGCAGGTTGGCACTCTCGATGAAGGCGCTGCCGGCCGCGGCGGTGTAGCCGCCCATCACGTCCACCTGGCGGTAGTTAGGGGTGATCGGGTGGGCCTCGTTGACCCGGTTGATGCGCTTGGCGCTCATGCCGCGCATCCCGTCGGGGAACACCGTGCGCGGAATCCCGCCGTAGAAGATCGGCGCGCCGTTGGCAGTGCCGCCAAACTGGTCGCCCCACATGTTCTGGCTGTGCGCCCATGAGTTGTTGGAAAACTGATGGAGAAACTCGAGCTTCGAGCCGTCCGCCTTGAAGCGATAGGTCCCCATGCCAAAGCCCATCTGCTCGCCGCCGACCTCGCCTCCAAAGCCCGAGTAGCCGACGCAGCCGTACAGCCAGTTGTCGTAGCCGTAGTGAAGGTTGCTCGCCTGGGCGTGGGTGTCACCGATGCCCCAACCGGTCATGATCTCCTGGCGCACGTCGGCCTTGTCGTCCCCGTTGGTGTCCTTGAGGAACAGAAAGCGCGGCGGCTGGCTAACAACCACGCCGCCGTTGGCAAACACAATCCCTGTTGGAATGTTGAGCCCCTCGGCAAACACGGTGAACTTGTCCGCCTTGCCGTCGCCATTGGTGTCCTCGCAGATGCGGATGCTGTCGGTGCCCACGCCGTCGGGCTTCACGCCATGCGGGTAGTCGCTGGTTTCCGCCACCCAGCAGCGGCCGCGCTCGTCGAAGGCAAACGCGATCGGCTTGCGGATGTCCGGCTCGCTGGCAAACAGCTCGAGGCGCATCCCGGCGGGAACCTGGGTGCGCTCCATGCTGCCCTTCACGCTGAGCGGCTGTTGGAAGCTCACCGGCTCGGGCCGGCGCTCGTAGTTGGCGACAAATTTGTTGGGCTCGCGGGCCTCCTTGTCGCGCCCGGCGAGGAACTTCTCCCACTCGCCCTTCACCTTGTCGCCGACTGCCCAGACAATCGCGTTGCGCAGCAGACGCTGGAACTCGGGGTTTTTCCATGTTCGCTCGTCGTGGCCGCTGGCGGTGTAGAAGACCCGGCCCTTGCCCTGGTTGCGTACCCATGTCCATGGCTCTCGCTTGTCGCCCTCGACGCGCTCCATGAGCACCGTGCGGCCTTCCTCGTTGTGCTTGTCGTGGACGTAGGTCTCATCCCAGCTGGCGAACTCCTTGACGCCTGCCATCACGGGGTGGTCGGCCTTGAGGATGGTTGCCTTGAACTGGCCCTCGCCGTGGCTGGCAAAGTGCCCGCCGAGCATCGCGATGAACCCTTCGTTGTTAGCAAAGCAGGCGCTCGCACAGTGGACCGGCACAAACCCGCGGCCGCTCTCGACAAACTTGCTCAGCGCGCCGAACTCCTCGGGCTTGATCGTCTCGTGGTTGGCATAGAGCATCACTGCGTCGTAGTGCGCCAAGGTCTCCAGGTTGAGGCAGTTGGGCGTGGTGAAGTAGTCGAAGTAGATCGCCTCGCGGCCGAGCGTCTCCATCAGATAGGGAAGGTACTTCCCGGAGTTGTGGTGCTCGCTCTCATGCCCCAGAAACAGCACCCGGATCGGACGCGGCGTCTCGGCGGCATGGGCGGGCGCGATGCCCAACATCGCAAGCGCCCAGAGGAGCAGCAGGCGGCAAGTCGCGGTTAGATTGAAGACCGTGTGCTTTTTCATGGATGCTTGCTCTACGGGATATGCGCCTTCCCGTCTAGGCGCGTTGTCAATTACCGTACCAGAGGTCGTCTCTCGCCGCTTCAGGCTTTGGCGATTGCTTGCACGTTTGCCAGTTCGCGGCGCAGGGAGGCCGTGTCGCCGGGCGGCAGGGAAAGAACTCCAGCAACATGTTCAAGCCCGCAGGCGTTGCTCGCAATGACCGGGATGCCGCGCGCGGCGGCTTCTAGCAGGCGCCGCGGCTTGTTCTCGACCCACGCCGGACAGACCACGGCGCCCGCGCCATCAAGCCACGCGCTGGAGGCTGGTGGGGCGGCGACGGTCCGGTTGGCCCAAAAGTCCGGCCCCTCTAGGTTGCGGCCTAGCGCGACGAGCTCAAGGTCAAGCCCGTCGATGGCCGCGCGCAGCTCATACGCACCCTTGCGTCCGACGCAGGGGCCCGTGAAGACCACCCGCTTGCCGCCGGCGGAAGGGACGGAAGGGGCGGCCGGTAGCGCCCAATCGAGAAGGGTGGTCTTGCTCGGATAGATCTTGGCGATGTCGCTGTGTGGCGTGATGAGCCGGTTGGCGTGGCGCAGAGCGGCGGACTCCAGCTCTAGCAGGTCTGAGGGCGCCCGGAAGTCGCGCAATGTTGGGCTCTGCGGGTTAGCGGCAAATGCCGCGTCAAGCCGCTCGTGGAGCTGGGCCAGCGGCAGTGAGGTCATCAGGACGTCAAAGGTCCGGCCAGCCAGGTGGCCATCTCGCCACAGGAATGGCAGCAGGTTCTGCATCACCGTTAGGTGGGTCACCGTGTGGTCAAGGCGCTTGGCCTGGCTGCGCGCAAGCTTTTCGCTCGCGGCCAACAATGCCTGCTGCCGCTGCGCGCCCTGGGCGGCGAGACGCCGCGACGCCCAGGCCCGGCGCAGGGTCACCCAGCGGGACTGGACCAGACTGGCAAACCCGCCGGTGCTCCACGCGTAGTTTGGCTTGCCATAGCGCACGCCATCCATGGGCACGGCCAGCAGATCGCCGTCGTGGCGCTGGGAGGTGATATAGGCATCGTGCTCGGGCCAATACTCGTCGACCAGGAAGGCGCGCCGCTCGGTGGCGGAAAACGCCAGCTGCGGGGCGTGGCGGAAGCACTCGGTCATATTGCAGGTGATGCAGTTGCCCATCAGGGCCGGCTGCTTGCACGGGGCACAATCGGGCCTCGCAGCGCTGGCCTCGGCGTGGGCGCGCAGGCGCACGACAAGTTGTTCGGCGTCCATCTCCACCTCAATCCGCAGCTTCCCCGCGGCGCGAATGCGCAGGTCAACATAGTTCCAGAAAACCGTCGCATCCCGTCCGGTTTCGGCCAGCGAACCGGCAATCACCTGCGTGTGCGCGTGGCGCTCGACAATCTCCAGCCCCGCAGTTAGCGCTGCGTCGTATAAGGCGTTAGACAGCTGGCACAACCCGCCGCCGACGCTCGGGATGATGCACCCCTCGCGTAGTTCGCGGCCGGCCACAAATCCTCGCCGCCGGCTCGGACGACCAACCTGCGCCCAAAAGCTGAACACCTTGCCCTCCTCCACCTCCAACCCGTCAATCGCCCGGATCGCCTGGCGCAGGTTGTGGATTTTTCCTAACAATAACACCCTTTCCCGCGGGTCGTGCTCGGTCCACAGCTTGCTGCTAGATAGTGCAACCACCGGAGCCGCTGCCAAGGTGCTCGCCTTGCGGCTGCGCAGCGCCGAGCATGAATCCAGCGCCGCGCGGCGGACCTGAAACAAGATCGCCTTGCCACGGAAAACCAGTGCCTGCATGGGCGAGTGGCTGCTTTCCGCGCGAAGTTTCATGCTAAAAGGTGTGGACGAGACGAGCACCGCAGGAACCCGCCCGGCATAACTAGCAATCTATTAATCGCGCGCCTAGTCAAGTGGTCTAACTGACAGTCTCCGCAGCCGGCCTGAAATTCGATATAGGGGCGCTGAGGAATCAGGTTGGCAATGGTTCCGCCTCGGCGCGTCGCGCCACTGGTTGCCACTCCAACATCCCCTTGCGTTCCGTTCCAGCTTAGCGCTGAACTATCGCCAGTCGTGTCAGTATCAGGACACAAAAAACGCCCGGCCACCTTGCAGCGGCCGGGCGAGTTGAAAGTGCCCGTCAGACGAGCGCGTCTGGCTTACCAGCGACCGCCGCCGCCGCCGCCACCACGGCGATCACCGCCGCCGCCGCCGCCGCCTTTGTAGCCGCCGCCACCACCACCGCCGCTTCCGCCGCGGTAGCCGCCGCCGCCGCCGCCGCCGCTAGGACGTGCTTCGCGTGGCTCGGATGCGTTCACACGCAGGGGGCGACCATGGAAGTCGCTCTCATTGAGCGCTTCGATTGCCGCGTTGAGCTGGCTTGGGTCACCCAAGGTGACGAAGGCAAATCCCTTGGATTGGCCGGTTTCACGATCCGTGATGATTTTGACCCGGTCAACTGGGCCGAAGGCGGAGAAGAGGCTCGAAACTTCTTCTTCTGTTGCAGTGTAGGGCAGGTTGCCCACGTAAATATCCATTTGATTCTATTCTATCAACGCCATGATCAAAAAACACTTCCTCGGACCATGGCGTCACGGATCAAACAAAGCGCGATAAAACTAACTTTCGCTGCTCGATCGAGCCACTCTCTAAACCAGTCCGAAGCTATTTGCAACACTTCATTCACGAAAAGCCACCTTATGCCTCATTTTCTGAACATGAAGAACACCGCTGGGCCGATGCAGACGGCCGCGGCGGGGATGAAGACGAGCAGCGTGATAGCCTCTTGGAGAATCTTCAGCTGGGGCAGCGTGTAGGCGGTGTGGCCGATCCTGTTGGCGGGCGCTTGGATTAAATATTCAAACAGGGCGATTCCACACGACACCAGAGCCGCAACAATCCACGGCTTCTCTCGCAGTTCGCGCAAGTGGGCGTACCAAGCAAAGGTCATGAACCCGTTTGAGAGCGTCAGCAGCCCGAACGAAGGACAGACCTGACGAAGGACAGACCTGACGAAGGACAGACCCAGACCGACGAAGGACAGACCGACGAAGGACAGACCTGCTAATCGAAAGGTCCCTCATTACTAGGGTATTATGATTCATTCCCCTCAGCAGCAATGCCGGCTGCAGCTCGGCGAAGGCGGTAGCCGCGTCGGCCGAATTGAAAGACCGAAAAGATAGAAGGGCGGACCGAAAAGAAGAAGTAAGGACAGACCTTCTAATGGGAAGGTCCCTCATGACTAGTGGATTATGGGCGCCAGCGTGGCATGGGGACCCAGGGATCACCGCCGCTCTCAGGCAGCTTTGCCATGGATGGGCATGCCTGTCGCAAAGCCCGATCTTGCGCTTGCAGCGGAGACGACCTCAAGGGTCTTTGCGCAGGCGCGGACGACCGGTGCGCGAGGTGGGGAGATTGCGCAGGCGCTTGGGAAGAAAGGGAGTGACGAAGGTCTGTTCGAAATCGTAGACCTCGCTGAAGTCCTCGCGCCTATCGGAGTCCTGCTTGCCGAAGATACCGGCGTCGATGAGGTGGAAGACAAGCTCGCCGATGTGAGTGCAGTTGCGCACGCCCCACTCCTTGAAAAGGGTGGCCGCCATCGGTCCGAAATCCTGCAGAGCTAAATCCCGAAACCCGGCGAGAAGTTGGCCGCCCGAGACATGCGGCGAACTTCCCGGGGGTGCGGATTCCTGAACTTTCTTGAGAGTGAAATCCAAGGCCTCTTTGAGGAAAAAGTAGGCGCTTGGGTCAAACCGGGGGTCTTGGCGGCGGATGACCTCAATGGCTTGATGAAACTGCACGGGCTGCATTGGTTGAAAATGCAGAGAATGCCCCTGAAAGTCAAAAATGTTAGTTGGGCAATATGTTCAGTCTGAGCATGGGGTCGGATTGCGGGAGTCGTTACCGCCCGAGGCGCTCGGCAAGATCGGACATGGCGTGATCTAGGACTTTCGAGTCGGCGATGCGGGTCGGGTTGTCGAAGCCGAACCACGCAACAGTGGCGCCGCTGGGGCCGACACGTTGAATCCAAGCGTCTGTGCATGAGTGGGTTGATCCGGTAAGGATGAGACTTGAGCCGCTGCGTGAGAAGACGCGGAGCGACTCGCTGGCAGCGTCAGCGCTGATGGCTTGAACAAGATCCGGCTGGCGTGTAAACAGGATGCGGCCGGAGGCATCTTTGATCTCCTTGATGATGAACGGGCTGGGGCGCTTTCCCTTGGTGGCAAGGGTTGCGAGCGCAACGGCGGTCTCGAGTGGGCTGGCAGCGGCGCCCCCGCGGAACAGGTCGTCGTCCTCGAGGAACCGGCCTGTGATGCCGAGGCGGCGAACGAGTCTTTGGGTTTCCGCGGAGCCAAGTTGCCGGCCGGTTTGCAGTGGGCGGCCGAGGAGGACAAGCTTGCCGCGTTCGGCTGCGGCTGCGGCGATAAAGGGCTCGAACGTGGGACCGAGATCGCGGCGGGCTTTTATGCTCCGATCAAAGCGGGAATCGATGAAGTCGCGTCCGCCGACAATGGCGAGAATTGCGCCGCTACCCTTTTCAAGTGTGACGGCGGACATCTGGAGGTAGGCTGGAACGCCGTCAGCCACGTAGGCTTCGTGCGTTGGGTGCGTCCAGTCGCTGCCCTCCTCGAGGGTGAGCGCGGTCTGGGCAAGCTCCTTTTCAAGCCGCTGCTGCCATCCACGGTCAAGCGTGGTGGAGATGCGCAGGCCGCCATTTTGAATATCCTGACGGTCAAGGATGAGATCGCGCTCGGCGTGAATTGCTTGCAGGGCATATGATCGCTCAGCCTGGCGCAATTCCAGCGGAACAAGGTGGATCGGTTCCGCACGGATGGCGGTTGCCTCATCCACGGAAATGAATCGCATTTCGATCATGCGTGCGAGAACCTGATTGCGCTGCTCCACGGCGGCATCGAGGTTACGGAAAGGAGAAAAAATATGCGGACCGCGGATGATGCCGACAAGCATCGCGCACTCGCCCGGAGCGAGGTCGGCGGTGGTTTTGCCAAAGTAGGTGCGCGCAGCCTCCTCGACGCCGTCACAGCCGGAGCCGAAGTAGATCCGGTTGAGATAGTGGGCAAGGATTTCGTCCTTAGAGTACTCGCGCTCCATGCGCAGGGTGATTGCAATCTCGAGGAATTTTCGATGGAGGGACTTAGCGCGAATATCGAATGAGTTACGGGCAAGCTGCATGGAGAGTGTCGATGCGCCCTGGGTGAACGAGAGGTCCTTGATGTTGCGCAAGGTTGCGCGGGCCAGACCAAGGACGTCGACGCCGGAATGGTCAAAAAAGCGGGCGTCCTCGCGTGCCAGCAAGGCCTTGACCATGAAGTCTGGAATCTGCTGGCGGACGATGAGACGGCGGTTGGTATCGCCTGCGACCTCGAGTTCTTGGCCAGTTCGGTCCAGAATGATGGTGCGCGATGCCAACTGGGCGACCTTGGCGAGGTCGTACTTGAGCGAGAGCCCGAAATAAAGAAGGGCTCCGGCGAGAAAAAAGCAGGTGCCAATGATGGCAAGGCGGATGGCAAGGCGCAGCAGTCCTCGAAGCCAGTCAGGAATCCAGGCTGGTAGGAAGGTACGGGTTTTTTCAGAGCGCCATGACATGCGATGCGGGCGCAGAGTTATCCGAGAATTAGCGAACCGGCAAGGCGCGCGGAATATCCTGTTCCTCCACGGGGATCGCTCGCAACGGCTGCGGACCCTCGGCGCCAACCGGCTGCGCGCGCAGCGGGGCATCTCGCGCGGCGCCTGTCGGCGGCTGGCGCAGGGCATCTTCTCCGCTGACCGGCTGGGCGCGCAGCGGGTGGAGGGTGCAAAAGTCTCGTTCCGGCGGCAGCAAATCCGCGGGGACCACCTCCTCAACGGCCGTTCCGGCGGCAGCGCAACCGGGAGTGGCGCGCTGGCCGCTTTGGCGACACAGGGTGACTTTCTTCAGAGCCACATCGGCACCGATCTTGTTTGCGGGGTACCCAAGACGCTCAGCGGTTTTCATTACCTCCACCCAAACCGGCAGCGCCAACGTGCCGCCATAGCCGCCATTGATGGTTTTCTTTGGCGAATCCATGCCCACCCATACCGCGCAGGTGAGGCTGGACGTATAACCGGCAAACCAGGCGTCTTTGAAATCATTGGTGGTACCCGTCTTGCCGCCGGCTGGCTTGTCAAAACCGAGGCGCTTGACCGCGGCTGCGGTGCCGGATGTCGTAACCTCCTCTAGCACATTGGATATGGACCATGCCGACCCGGAAGAGGCGGCGGCATACGGAAGAGGCGGCGTGCTGTATACAATGTTGTTGTTCTTGTCGCGGATCTCACTGATGAGGAATGGGCGGAATCGGCGTCCGCCGTTGGGGAAGATCGTGTAAGCGCTGGCGACATGCCAGGGGGTGGATTCAAACGACCCAAGGTAGGACGACGGGGTGCGGGGCACATCCGGGAAGCCGGCGCGCGTGGCCACATCGAGCACCTTATTCAGGCCGGCGAAGTCACCGATGCGCACTGACATGGTATTGCGCGACTTAACTAGGCCATAGGATGCCGGATGGATACCGGTGAATTTCCCATCCGAGTTGTGCGGCGACCAGCTCGCGGCGCCTTTAATTTCCCCGTGGCGGATCGGGTCGTCGCTGATCGGAGTGCTGGGGCGCAGACCGGCATCAAACGCTGCTAAATAAACAAATGGCTTAAACAGCGAGCCAAGCTGGCGGTTGGCTTGCAGCGAGCGGTTAAATTTTGATTCATCGGCGTTCCTGCCTCCGACCACGGCAAGGACCGCGCCGGTTGAATTCTCAATGACAACAACCGCACCCTGCATATACTCGGGGCGCGGGCGACCCGCCTCCGGCAGCTTATTCCATGCCGCCCGGGTTTGGTGGGAATAGCCAGGCGTGCGCTCAACCTCAGTGAGGCGTGTGTCTAGGGCTTTTTCCGCGCGCTCTTGGATGCGGCTGTCAATGGTGGTGTGGATAGTTAGCCCCCCGAGCTCGATATTCTCCTGCTCAAGCCAATACTCAAGGTCGCGGCGGATCGCGTCCATGGCGAAGCTGGCGTGCATGACCCGGCGCCACTCAGGCCGGATCTTGATTTCCTCGGCCCGCGCAACGGCCGCCTCCTTCTCGGTAATGAACTCGCGCTCAACCATGCTGGCGAGGGTAGTATTGCGCTCCCGCTTGGCTTTCTCGAGATCATTGAAGGGCGAAAACGCATTCGGTCCGCGGACGATTCCCGCAAGCAGGGCAGACTCCGAGAGGGTTAAATTCTTTGCCGGCTTTTCGAAGTAGGTTTGCGCTGCCTCCTCAATGCCCATGATCGAGTGGCCCCAAAAAATCCGGTTCACATAGTGCTCGAGAATCTGATCCTTGGTGTAGGCCTGCTCGATGCGGTATGAGACGGCCATCTCTAGGAACTTCCGATCGAGTTCCTGGAGCTTGTTGCCCCCGCCCAAGGGGAACGAGTTGCGGGCCAATTGCATGGTGATGGTCGAGGCTCCCTCGGCCATCCCTCGCTCCTTGACGTTGCGCACCATGGCGCGGGCGACGCCAATCAGGTCGATCGGGCCATGATTGTAAAAGCGCGCGTCTTCGCGGGCCAGGATGGCGTGGCGGAAATGTTTGGAAACCTCGCTCAGCGCGATCACGTCGCGCTGCTCCCCGTGGATTCGCCCGAGCTCTTGGCCGTTGCGGTCCAAAATGACCGAGCGCTCGGGCATCTTGCCGACGTTTTTCATGTCGTACGGGCGCGCTCGGACATAGTAGACTCCTCCAATGACCGTGCCGATGACCGCGCCAATGACCGTCAGGGACAGCAAGTTGCGCAGCGGCCAGCGCACCAGCGGCGGCAGTCCACGGGTGGCCAAGCGGATTAGCGCGAAGGGCCAGCCAACCAGCGTTCCGATGATCGTCCATTCCTTCTCAGGTGGTGGGGCCTCGCCGCGGCGGCGGGAATCCTTCGAGGCGGCGGGTGACGGGCGTTTCGGCATCGGGTGGCTCAATGTAACCGGTTTTTGCCCCCTCGACTACTCTGATTAGGTGCTTGGCGATGGAAGTTGTCCGAATCTGCACAAACGAATCCCAAACTCTGCTTCGCTTTATCCGGAGATGACCAAACGGACTTTTGCGCCCTTGTTGCGGCCCTTTCTGGCCGTCGCCGTCCTTTTTTCCTGGGGCATGCACGACGCCGCGGCTCAGGATCTCGTAGCCACCAAGACCCTCGGGGAGGTCAAGGCGCTCCAAGGGCGGGTGCAAAAGGTGGCTGAAAAGGTTTTGCCTGCCACCGTGGCGTTGCAGGTGGGGAATACAGGGGCATCCGGTAGCGGTGTCGTCGTCAACAAAGAAGGCCTCATCCTCACCGCCGCTCACGTCGTGGAAGGCTCTGAAAAGGTCATGGTCGTCTTCCCCAATGGACGCCGCCTTCCGGGCAAGGTCCTCGGCGCCAACGCAACTCGCGACGAAGCCATGGTCCAGATCGAGGGGCCGGGGCCCTTTCCGTTCGCCTCTCTCGGGGACTCCGAGATTCTTCGCGCTGGGAGCTGGGTAGTCGCCCTTGGCCACTCCGCGGGCTTTGATCCCGCACGCACGCCCCCGGTCCGCTTCGGACGCGTCATCTCCATCAATCCAGGGAACTTCATGACCACCTCGTGCACCCTCATCGGAGGTGACTCCGGCGGGCCCTTGTTCGATCTTGACGGCCGGGTGGTGGCCATCCACTCGTCTATCAGCCAGTCCCTTCAATCCAACAACCATACCCGCATCGCCGGGTTCAAGGATGACTGGAAGCGGATGCTCGGTGGGGAAACCTGGGGCCGGCTTACCATGAATCCGATGGCCGATCCGGAAAGTCCGGTAATCGGCATTGAGTTTGCCCCCGGGGATGGCCCCGGCGTATTAGTCAAACGAGTTGTGCCGGATGGCCCCGCGGCCAGCAGCGGCCTGTTGGCTGGCGACCGGGTGCTGGCCGTCGACGGGCAACTCGTGCGCGACACCCGGGCACTACTCATCGTGCTAGGCTCAAAGGCGCCTGGAAACCAGGTGGAGGTGACTTTTCAGCGTTCCGGCAAGGACCAAAAGGTGAAGGTCGAACTCGCCCGCCGCGGCGATTTGTTCAAAGAGTAGTCCGCAAATTCCGCCAACTCGCCCGTGTATTCCCCGATGGAAAAAAATCCCATGACCTCGTCGCTCCACAAACTTGGCCTGTTAGCAGCTTTAGCCCTTCTCTTGATGCCTGCTGCCAACGCGCAGCAGCGCAAGGCGAGCAATATTCCGCCGGACCTTTCCTTTCTCACACCTGAGGCCAATGCCGAGTTAGAGTCCCAAGCCGGAGAGTTTTACGGCGCAGTGGCACCCAGCGTGGCCGGCGCGGCTCAAAGCACGGTTTGGGTGCGGGCTGGCAAGCGGGTATTGGCGCTGGGCACGGTTGTGGGGGACGGCAGCGAAGTCTTAACAAAGTGGAGCGAGGTCGCCTCGCGCCGCGGTAACCTTGAGGCGGTAACGGGGAATGGCGAGGCGCGGGTGGCTACCGTGATTGGAGTCTATGTCGATTACGATCTCGCGCGGCTCAAGATTGACGGCAAGCCGTTGATGCCGGTGACTCTAAACAAGGGCGCAGTGCCCGCACTTGGGTCATTTTTGGTGGCGGCGCGCCCGGATAAGGTGGCGGTAAGCGTGGGAGTTGCCGGGGTGATGCCCCGCAGCCTGCGCGAGACGGACCGAGCGTTCATCGGGGTCACCCTGGATGACAAGCACACCGGGATTGGCGCGCGGATTGGCGGCGTCAGCGACGGCAGTCCGGCGAAACTTGCTGGACTGAAGATCGGGGATATCATTCTGGCCATCGGCAAAGAGACCATTGGTGGTTTGTTTGAACTGCAGAATCGGCTGCTAGCTTTTAAGCCCGGCGACGTGGCTAACCTTAAAGTCCAACGCGACGGCAAGGAAGAGCAGGTGAATGTCACACTTGCGCCCCGTTCAGAGATGCCCGACTTTCCGCGCGAGCGGCTTGATGTGATGGAGCGCATGGGTGGCGACATCAGCCGCGTGCGCAGCGGCTTCCCGCAGGTGTTGGAGACGGACATGTTCCTCAAGCCCAACGAGGCGGGCGGGCCAGTCGTCGACCTTGATGGCAACTTCGTCGGCGTCACCTTGGCGCGTGCAAGCCGGGTGCGAAGCTTTATCATTCCTGCCGCGAGCCTCGCCGGGCTGCTCAAGAGCCCCGCGGTCGATCCGCAGGCTGCTCTGGACAAGCTCGCGACCTTGGCGGACGACGGCAACCAGACCGCCGGCGAGCCGATGCCCGTCCCGCGTAACCGTAACAAGTCCGCTCGCACCCTGCGCGATCTCGCAGAAGTTCGCCGTCTCATGAACCTCATGGACGAGGAACTGGAGCGCGTGGACGGCAAGCGCTGAGGTTCTTTTGGTGAGATATTAATTTGATTTCTGCAAGTCCCTCAGGCTCCAGAGGACTCCCGCCGCAGGGGCTGCCGATCCACGCAGCCGCCGCGCACCGGTCTTGCGCCTTGCCCCGAACCGCTCCCGGGT
>JBILQA010000199.1:0-5672 GCA_044373535.1 Akkermansiaceae bacterium
AACCCGTGAGCCGCTTGCGCTTTTGGCTTTGGCGCGCTGGAATCGCGGCGTGGCTGGGGGTGATGGCCGTGGCGTTGGTGGGGCTCCATCGCGAATGGGCGGCCTTTGAGTGGGACAACCTGACCGCGGCAATGGGGCGGCTCGGGTGGATGCACGTGGGCTTGGCGATTTTCTGCACAGTCCTCGGTTATGTCAGTTACGCGGCGATTGATCTGTTTTCGCTGCGCTGGTTGGGCTGCCGAGTGGGGATCGGCCGAGCGCTGGGGAACTCATGTGTGGCGGCGGCATTTAGTTTGAATGCGGGCGGGACCTTGTTGGGTGGCGGCGGGGTAAGAATGCGGGTGTTTACGCGGCTTGGGTTGACGCCTGCGGAGGTGGCGCGGATGACGGGATTCACGATGGTGGCTGGGTGGACCGGGCACACGGCGGTGGCAGGCGGCTTGCTGTTGATTTCGCCCTCGGCGCTGCCCGCCTTGAGCGGGTTGGCGACGAGGTGCTTGGGCCTGGGCTTGCTGTTGGTGGCGGCCTCGGTGGTCGGGTTGAACGCATGGCGTCGGCGCAAAGGTGAGGTCACCAGCGATTTGCCGCACTCCGCCTTGCTCGGCGGGGCGATCTTGGTGTCAGCCCTCGACTGGGTGTTCGCCGGCTTGGCCATCCGGGTGCTGATGCCAACCGAGATGGGGGCCTTGACGACGCCGGCATTTCTGGCGGTGGTGCTCGTTTCCCAGCTCGTCAGCGCGCTAAGCCATGTGCCTGGCGGAATGGGCGTGCTTGAGCTCTCGATCACCAAGCTGGTTGGGGCGGCCGTCTCGTCCGTCGTGCTCGCCGCGGCTTTGCTGTCGTATCGGGTGATCTATTATTTTGGGCCATTTGTGGTCGCCGTGGCGTGGATGGGTGGGCGCGAGGCCTGGGCGCACCGGCACCACTTTGCCCGCGGAGCCGGCGCAGTGGGTGGATTTTGGCGCAAGCTCGGTCCGCGGATTGGCCCGCTGATCGCCTTGGCGGGTGGCTTTGTGTTGCTGCTCTCCGCGGACACGCCGATGGCGCCGGCGCGGCGGGCATGGCTGGAACAATGGGTGCCATTGTCGTTTGTGGAAACGTCCCACTTTTTATCCAGCATTGTAGGGGTCATGTTGATCATCGTGGCGCGCGGCTTGCAGCGGCGGGTTCAGGCGGCGTGGTGGGCCGCAGTGATGCTGTCCTTCACGGGGGTGATCTTTTCCCTGCTCAAGGGGGTGGACTACGAGGAGGCCACCGTAATGGGGCTGCTGCTGCTGTGCCTGATTCCTTACCGCGACCACTTCCACCGCCACTCGGCCGTCTGGTCCGGGCGCTTCACCTTTGAGTGGTGGGTGTTGTTGATTGGACTCACGGGAGTGTCGGTGTGGCTTGGGTTTTTTGCCAGCCGGCACGTCGAATATCAGGGTGAGCTATGGTGGCAGTTTTCCTTTGAGGGGGACGCTTCGCGATTTTTGCGCGCCCAAGTCGGCGTCGCGGTCGTCTTGATCGGCCTGATGGCCGCCCAGTGGCTGCGCCGGACGCCGCCAAAGGGTGATGCAAAGAGCCAAGCGGTCACTCCCGAGCAGTGGGAAGCCATCGAGCGGCTGGTTGAGGCATCGCCGCGGAGCCAAGCCCATCTCGCGCTGTTGGGCGACAAGATGTTCCATTTCAGCGCCAGCGGTCGGTCGTTTGTGATGTTTGGCGAGCAGGGGCGATCGCGCATTGTCATGGGGGACCCGGTGGGCGACCCCGAAGAGTGGGATGAACTTTTGTGGAACTTCAACGAGCGGGCCGAAGATGACGGGCGGCGGGTTTGTTATTATGAAATAGCCGCGGAGAATATCGGGCTCTATGTCGATATGGGGATGCGCTTGTACAAGCTGGGTGAGGAGGCGCGGGTGTCGCTGGTGGACTTTGACATCGAGAGCCCGAGCTCGTCGCGGTTGCGCCAGGCGCGGCGGCGTGCGGAGCGCGACGGGTTGGAGTTTGCCATGTGGTCCGCCGCGCAGGTGGTGGAAGGGATGGCGGCACTGCGGGCGATTTCCGATCAGTGGCTCGCCCGCCACAGTGCGGCGGAGAAGAGCTTTTCGCTTGGCCGCTTTGACGAAACCTACCTGCAGCGCGGCCCCGTGGCGGTGATCACCAAGGACGGCGTGCCTTGCGCGTTTGCCAACCTGTGGTGCTCAGGCGGGCGGGAGGAGCTCTCGGTTGATTTGATGCGCCAAGGGCATGAGGCACCGGGCGGCCTGATGGATTTCTTGTTTGCCGAGTTGTTCATCTGGGGCAAGGGCGCCGGATACCAGAGCTTTGGTTTGGGGATGGCACCGCTGTCGGGGCTGGCGGCCCATCCGCTGGCGCCGATGTGGCACAAACTTGGCGCGCTGGTTTTCCAACGCGGCGGGGCATTTTACAACTTTCAGGGTTTGAGGGACTTCAAGGACAAGTTCCACCCCGAGTGGGAGCCCCGTTATTTGGCGGTGCCGAGTGCCTGGCAATTGCCTGCGGCCCTCTCGGATATCACCGCGCTGGTGGCGGGTGGTTGGCGCAACGTGATCACCCGCCCGAAAGGATCATGAGCGATACGCTGGCTCATCCCGGAAAGCGCAAATGGCTGCGCCGCACGGCGGGGATTCTCGCCGCCTTGCTCATCGCCGCGGCCGTCAAATACGTCGTCCATATGCTTGTCCCAAGAAACTTCACCGGAACCGGCGAGCCGCTCCCCATCGAAATGCCGGGCAGCGCGTTTGAGGTGCTCTATTTTAATGGCCACGAGGCGCCGCGCGGAATCGTCATCCTTGGCAGCGGCAGCGGCGGCTGGTCAAGCTGGGAGGAAAAGGTGACCATGCACCTGGTGGCCAAAGGGTTTGCTGTCGGCGGCTGGGACTGCCGGAAATTTGCCGACACGCGGAAATATGGCCGCGCCGAGCTGGCCGCCGGAATGGCAGCCGCCCTTGAGGCGGTTCAGGAGCGCGCCGGGGTGGGCGAGGTGCCCGCATGGTACGGCGGATGGTCAACCGGCGCTGAACAATCGGTCGCCGCCGTGACTTCCGAGCGGCCCGACGGATTGGTCGGCTTGCTGCTCGTCGCGCCTGCCGCGCGGGGGCGCTTTGGCCTCACCCAGAGTGACTTGCTTGGAATCGAGGCAACCGGCCCCGGATCCTTCGGCTTGGCTGACTTCATCCCCGACCTCAAGGGGCTGCGCGTTGCCCAGTTTGCCGCCGGCCTCGATCCGCTCGACAGCACGACGTGGTTTGCCCACCCGGACGCCTCCGAATACCAGATTTTCCATCTCCCGCATCAGCTTCATGACATGGGCGGCGCTGGCAGCGAGTTCCTCAAGAAACTCGACGAGGCCATGGAGTGGAGCCAGGCCGCGCGCTGAGGAGCCAAGATCCTAGGCCTCAAGGGTGACGAAGTAGCTGGCGGCCACATCGCCAAGTTGGAACTCAAGCGTCTCGGTGAGCGGCGGGAGCTCCGCTTGGTAGAGGGAGCAGAACAGGTGCACGGGCGCGAGCACTTCCCAGCTGGACGTTCCGCTGACGCGGTGGCGCACCGCCGTGGGGGCGTCCTGAAGGATGACGAGGCGGCAGTTGGGTGGCACCCGCGGCGTGCGGTGGGCGAGGGACCAGAACACCTTGCCGAGGGGCGGCGGAGGGGCGTTGACATAGCGCTTCCAGGCCTCGGGGATGCGCTCAAGCGGGACGCCGGCGTGGCGGCTGTGGACCAGCGTGATATACTCCGCGTGGGCCCAGCAGAGCGGCATCGCCGAGCCGGCCGGCCCGCCGTGCTTCAGGTGGCCCGCATCGGCAAGCGGCCAAAGCTGTTCCGGGAACATCCCGCCGTCATTGGCAAAAAGCTCCATGGCCTCCAAGTGGGCCAGCGGATCGCGCCCGGCGGCAAGCTCGTAGTGGCCGCGCTCGCCGGTTAGGAGCGGCCAGCATCCGCCGTAGCCGGTGCCGTCAAAGGCGCTGCCGTCCGTGTGCGCGCCGTAGCCATCAAACTGATAGCGGCGCCAGCACGGGCCATCGGGGAAATCCACCTTGAGCTCGCGGTCGATGAGCTTGAGTGAGTCCACCACCAACGGGTCGTGCGCGCAGAGGAAGCCGAAGCGCACGAGGTCAAGGAAGCCAGCGTCGAGGATGTCCGAGGCGCGGTGGGTGCCGCCGCCATTGGCTAGCTCAATCGTGAGCTCGGCCGGATCGCCGGCCGGGCCCGACGCGTCCCGCGCGCCCGGAACAATCCGCACAAAGTGGCGCGGGATGGCCGGATCAAGCGTGCCTCTCTCCGTGCAGGTCCATGCGCCAAGGTTGGCATGGAGCCAGTCGGCGTGGGCCAGCAGAACCGCGTGGATGGCCGCCTCGCCACGCTCATCAGCAAAGGCTGCGGCGGAAATCATCGCGCCCAGCACGCTCGCCAAAGTGGACGGCGAGTAGCCGCCATTTTCCTCCCAGCGCTCCTGACCAGTGGCCGGCCCATTGAGCATCAAATAGGCCGCCGCGCGCTGCACCATCACCCACGGGTCAAATCCCTGCAGCCCATCAACCTGCGCCAGGCGCCGCGCCAGCAGCACCGGCGCGGCGGATTCATCCAGCTGGCGGCCCGGCCAGTAGGCGGTGCCGTCGATCCAACAGTTCTGCGGCATCGATCCGTTCGGAGGTTGGATGCACGCCAGATAGACCAGCGCGCGCAGCGGCAGGTCGCGCTGGCCCGAGAAGAGCATCGCCGAGGCGCTGTGGAGCATGTCGCGTGGCCAGACCAGATGGTAGCCGCCGAGGTCCTCGTCGCCCTTGGCGTCGCCCCACGGGATGCTCATCGAGGCGATCACGCTGCCCTGGTAGAGCTTGTCCTCATGGGCCTGCAGGATGCAGCGGCTGAGCCGGTAGGTGCTGCCCTCGTCGCAGGTGTGGCAGGTCAGCGCGGAGCGCTCGTCATGCTCGTGGCGCAGGCGGCCCCATTGGTTGATGAAGCGCTCCAGGCTGTCCTGGAACGGCCGCGTGAGTGATTGGGCCATCGGCGTGACCGCGCTCGACAGGCTGCCGCCCAGCCCGATGGCCACCAGAAAGCGGCCGTCATGGGTGGGAGCCATCTCTCCGGTTAGCGCAACATTGCCATCCGGGGCGCTGCGGAAGTTCCATTGCATCGAGCGGTGTTGGAGAAGATCCTGATAGCCGTCGCTGGCACCCACATAGCCTGCGGACGCATTGGCGAAGGCGGGCAGGGCCGCGCAGGCAAGGTGGATGGCACCGCGGCTGGCATGGAGGACGGGGTTGCCGCTCAGGTCGATAATGTCCGCCGAGTTGCCCGCCCCGAGCCCGTGCAGGTGCGGGGCGATGAGCAGGAACAGCCGCAGCTTGCCGCGCAGGCTCGGGTCGTGGATGACCAATTGATGGTCTATCAGCAGCACCGGCAGATAGGGTCCGCTGAGGATCGTCTTGCGGATCTCGTAGCGCCCGCTGCGCTCGCGGTTGACGATGTGATAGGCCAGCGCTCCCTTCGCCGGGTAGCTCAGTTCGTGCTCAAGGTCGCGGCGCTCCTCGTGGAAAAGCTCCCCGCCGTCGGTGATGAGCAGTTGGACGTCGCGGGTGTTTGGCTGGTCAATGCACGGATAGTAGATCTCGTTGACGATCCCGTGGCTGAGCGTAAACCACAGGCGCGACGCGGTATGGTAGGCC
>JBILQA010000200.1:0-5659 GCA_044373535.1 Akkermansiaceae bacterium
GCTTCCTCAACCGCAAGGAGTACGCCGACGGCAAGGGGACCAACTACAGCTACACCGCCGCCGGCCGCCTCGCCACCCGCGCCTGGGCGCGCGGGGTGGTAACCACCTACGGCTACGATAACGGCGGACGGCTCACGACCACTACCTACTCGGACGCCACCCCGGGCGTGACCCTTGCCTACGACGCGCTTGGCCGCAAGATCTCCGAAGTTCAGGCAAACCGCACCCAGTACGCGTTCACCTACAACCCCGCCACCCTAGCCCCCGCCACGGAGAGCATCGCCTACGACCTCAACGCCGACGGCATCCCAGACTTCACCCGCGTCCTTGACCGCAGCCGCGACATTCTGGGCCGCGACAATGGTTGGCAGCTCAAGAACGGAGCGACGGTCGAAAACGCCGTTACCTACAACTTCGACACCGCCGGCCGCCTCGGCCATGTCACCAGCCCGGCAGGATCCTTCACCTATGCTTATCAAGCCAACAGCATGGGCCTCATCAACAGCGTCACCAGCCCGGCCCACACCGTCACCAACACCTGGGACCCCACCCGCGACGTTCTCACCCGCAAGGAAAACAAGGTTGGCGCAACCATCATCTCCGCCTATGACTATAGCGTGAACCCCCTCGGCCAGCGCACCAACGTTGCCAACACCGGCAGCGCCTTCGCGTCCGCCCGCAGCATTGCCTGGGGCTACGACCCGCTTGGCCAAGTCACCAAGGCCGACAGCAGCGTCTCCGGCTTCGACCGCGCCTACGAGTTCGACGCCATCGGCAACCGGAAAAGGACCGCCGATACCCTGACCCTGCCGAGCGCGAACAACTACACCGCCAACGCGCTGAACCAGTACACCGCCGTCGGCACCATCCTCCCGACCTACGACGACGACGGCAACGCCACCGCCTACCCGGTTCCCACCCGCCTCACCGCCAACAGCATTCTCACCTGGGACGCGGAAAATCGCTTGAAGTCCGCCACCGTCAACGGCGTCACCACCACCTACCTCTACGACGCCGGCAGCCGCCGCATTGCCCAAACCGCCCCCGGCCCCGTGCTAGGCACCACAACCACCGTCTATGTCTACGACGCGTGGAATCCCATCGCCGAATACACCAACAACCTCCTCAAGAAGGCCTACACCTGGGGCTCCGACCTCAGCGGATCCATGCAAGGCGCCGGCGGCGTCGGCGGACTCCTTGCCGCCTCCGAACGCGGCGTCTTTGGCAACATGAGCCACTATCACCCAACCTTCGACGGCAACGGCAACGTCAGCGAGTACCTCACCTCCACCGGCGCCACCGTCGCCCACTACGAGTACGATCCCTTCGGGCGCAGCACGGCCTCCACCGGCACCATGGCCACCAGCTTCGCCCACCGCTTCTCCACCAAGCCCGTCGATGGCCCAACCGGGCTCTACTACTATGGGTACCGCTTCTACGATCCGTCGTCGGGAAGGTGGCCATCGAGAGATCCGATTGAAGAGAATGGGGGGATTAATCTGTTTGGTTTCATAGAGAACGAAGGCACAAATTATATTGATCGCTTTGGTTTATCAAAATGCGTCTGCGGGCCGGACATCACAAAATCGCTTGCGGCCACTATGAGAGATGTAACAAAGGCGTTCTTCAAGCTATCAGGCGAAAACAAAAAATCAGTCTGCAGTACATTTATTGATATCGCAAGTTGGGACATGAGCGGACTGAAAGCTCCATGGGGCATGTCGCTAAATCTTCCAAATCGTTGCGGCCAACGTGATCCCGACAACTCCAGCAAATGCAAGCTTACAGTAACCGTTAACGGCGAATGCCACTACGCTGGAACCGTAAATTATCTACTATTTGGACACATGGGAAGCCTGTGTGAAAAGTCCCTTGTGAATATGACGCTTAAGGTAGCACTTTGGAAAACTTGGAGCAACCTGCCGATTCCACTTCCACATGGAGATACATACCCGGGATCAGTATTGTGGATGTCTGCGGGACTTCACGGATGGCTTTCGGATTCGGATTGGATCCGCCAGAGGGATACTTACTTGGAGACACTGACCTTGCCTGGCACTTTCATGGTCAACCCATTGCCTGAAAATTACCAACTAAGCCCCCGTGGAAACAGAAAGGAATGCTCGCCTTGCGATGAGAGCTTAGGAGACAATGTTTTGGCTTGGCGTGTGGGGAAGCTAAGTGATGGGCAATCTTTTCGTGGCGGTAATACATGGAATAGAAAGGATAGGAAATGGGATCCAGTGCGATAGGTGTCCGAGCGAAAGGTTTGGGTTTGTCCGTAGTGTTCTTCGTGGTGATAGGGCTTGTATCCTCATATTATACTTACGTGCACCACAAGAAAGAATCTCTTCGGGAAGGGATGGATATATTGGAAACGCTGAAGAATGGAGTTGTGACCACGGGGGATGTATCCCGATTGAATCAACAATTTAAGTCAAAGGATTACCATTGGACTGTCGATCTGATTGGTGGCAATGCTTTTCAATTGAGATGTTATTTTTGGTATTTTAGGGATTCGTGGTTTTATGATTCAAGTGATAATACCTGGAGGTTGGATAGGGATAGATAAATGTAACCACGCGCCAACCAATGGCGTTGGCGTGCCAACCCATTTTGAAAATGAAATTGGGACTATTTCGGAGCTACGAAGCCCTGGCGCCCGCCACGGAGAGCATCGCCTACGACCTTAACGCCGACGGCATCCCGGACTTCAACCGCGTCCTTGACCGCAGCCGCGACACCCTGGGCCGCGAATCCGGATGGCAGCTCAAGAACGGAGCCACGATCGAGAGCGCCGTCACCTACAACTTTGACACCACCGCCGCCTCGGCAACGTTACCAGCCCGGCAGGATCCTTCACCTATGCTTATCAATCCAACAGCATGGGCCTCATCAACAGCGTCACCGGCCCGTCCCGCTGTCCCATTTCGGGGGAACCGTCAATAACCGGAAATCCTCAAGTTTCCAACCGTCCTGTTTCCGGGGAAGACGTCATGCGGGGTAGACCCCAACCACGATGAAAAAGAGCCGATTCAGCGAGACGCAGATTGTCTCGATCCTCAAGGAAGCCGATACGGGCGTGAAGGTCGCTGACCTTTGCCGCAAGCACGGCATTAGCCAGCCGACGTATTACAACTGGAAGAGCAAGTACGGTGGCCTGGAGGTCTCCGAGCTTAAGCGGACCAAGGAGCTCGAAGCGGAGCACTCCAAGCTCAAGCGGATGTATGCCGATCTGGCCATGGAGAACGATGCACTCAGGGAGCTGCTCGAAAAAAAGCCGTGGAGCCAGCCGAGCGCCGCAGGGCGATAGGCTGGCTTATTTCAGAGCGTTCGATTCCGGTGGCACGCGCATGCCGTGCCGTCGGGCTGGCGCGCTCAAACTGGTACCGTAAGACCGTGGATTGGGCTGCCCTCCACCGGGGCAATCGGTTATCTCCCTGCAAATGCCGGAAGACACCAAAGTGTTCACACTTTGTGTTCACACCCTCCGCACCCGGAGAAAACAAAAAACCCTGTAACCTTTTGAGTTACAGGGTTTTGAAGTTGGTTGCGGGGACAGGATTTGAACCTGTGACCTTCAGGTTATGAGCCTGACGAGCTACCTGGCTGCTCCACCCCGCGATTTGAGCACCTTGCAGTGCGGGCGGAACCTAGGGCCGGGGCCCGGCGGGTTCAAGTCCTTTTTTGATCGAATTCTTGGTGGCCGCTTGTGACCGTGGCGGCGTGTCATCCGCCGCCGTGCCCATCCCTGTTGCTTCGGACCGGTGGCGGGCACTCGCTGGGGACCATGCGTCACAGGTGGGCGGGTTGACCCGCCCGTACGCCGCGCGTCGCGCTGCGCGCCTTCCCCACCCGGTCCTCGACTTTCTTTTCTCCTACTACCACTACTCGATGCGAAAACTTGAGGCATGGCACCCGGGCCTCGGTGTTGCACTTCTGGACGACGCCGCACCCTGCCCGTGGTCGGCGGACAAGAACTACCGGCTGGAGCGCGGCGCGTGGCAATTGGATCCGGCCAGCCTCTCAGCCAAGGAAACCGCCCGGCTGCGGTGGACCGCCGACCTGCTGCGGGCCACCGCCGGGCGTGCGCCGCAGTTTGCCTGTCACGGCCTGCACGAATGGGCGATGGTCTACCGGGCCGAGGAGGTGCGCCATGGCGAAAGCCTGCCGCTGCGCGTGGCCCCGGCGCAGATCGACGCGCTTGTCAGCTCGCGTCAGCTGCTGTGCACCCACTTTGACGCGTTCCGCTTCTTTGCGCCCTCGGCCCAGCCGCTCAACCGCCACGCCCTCACGCTTGAAGCTCGCCCCGAGCACGAACAACCCGGCTGCCTCCACGCCAACATGGACCTCTACAAGTGGGCCTACAAATCCATGCCTTGGATCGGCAGCTCCCTGCTCATGGAAACCTTCCACCTCGCCCTTGCCCTGCGCGAGCTCGACATGCGCGCGAGCCCCTACGACCTCGCCGCCTTTGGCCTCACCGCGATTCCCATCGAAACTTCCGATGGCCGGCGCGACTATGAAGCCCTCCAACGCGCCCTCGCCGAGCGCGCCACGCCCTTGCGCGCGCGCCTGATAGAGGCGCTGGAGCGCATTCACCGCGGATAAATCCCATAGGACCCATAGGACCCATAGGACCCATAGGACCCATAGGACCCATAGGACCCTTTCGAGCTAACACACCGCCCAGAAATCCACGCCCTCGCGCAATCCCGCGCGCAGCGCCACGCCGCGGACTTGCTCGCGCGCGCCAGCTAGCCCAACAGCGGCCAACAGCGCGGCTCCGCGCCACTTTTCCCCGATCCACTCCGGGCCAACAACCTCAAGCCCGCCAATCCGCTGGCCGATGCGCCGCGGACTCACGTCGAAAAAACCCCGCACCTGCGCGCCCTCCGCGACTAACAACCGCGCGAGCCGCTTGCCAATCGGACCCGCCCCGGCGATCGCCACGCCCGCCTCAGCGCTTCCGGCGAGACGCGCCAAGTAATGCGCCTTCATCCGCCACACCTGCTCCTCGCTGTAGCGCGCGTCGCTGCGGGTCAGCCGCCCGGCGCTGTCACGCCAGCCCAGCACCACCTGCGGGATCTTCCCGATCCGCCCGCCGCCCGCCAGCAGCCGCAGCCACAAGTCGTGGTCCTCCGCCCATGCGCTCTGGCGGTACCCACCTAACGATTCATACACCGTCCGCCTGACCGCGCTGGACGGGTTGATCACCGGCGACTCGATGAAGCGCCCCGCCGCGATGGCCTGCGCGCCCTCCAGCGAGTTGACCCACTCAACATAACGCGCCATTCCGTCGCCCAAGCCGTCCAACACCTCAACCCGCCCGGCCACCGCGGCGAAGCCAGGGTTCGCCAACAAAAACGCGCACTCCGCGGCCACCCGGCCGGGCGCAGCCACATCGTCCGCGTCCATGCGCAACAAAAACTCGCCGCGCGCCGCGGCCGCGCCGCAGTTCGACGCTCCCGCCACTCCCTCCTCCGCCGGTGAACTGAGCACCCGCACCCGCCCGTCGCGCTGCGCCCACCCATGGGCAATCTCCCCGCTCACGTCCGTGCAGCCGTTCAAGACCACCAACAACTCAAACGCCACCCCGCTCTCCGCGAGCGAACTCCCGATCGCCTCATCCAACGTCCCCGCCGCATTGCGCACCGGC
>JBILQA010000201.1:0-5623 GCA_044373535.1 Akkermansiaceae bacterium
CCGATGTCGCCCGAGCCGGAAAAGAAATGCGTGATCTGGGCATCACTCCCCTTTCCTTCCATGCCCCCTTCGCGGCGCGCATCGACATCACCGCGCTGGATGCGCAATTGCGCGCCGCGGCCGTGCACGAGCTTGTCGTCGCTTGCGAAGCGGCTGCCGCGATGCACGTTCAGGCCATTGTCCTTCACCCTGGACCCGAGCGCGAGGGCCGTCCGCCCGAGGCAGAGTTCCTTGAGCGCATGCGCAATGCCGCGGAATCCCTCAACCACGTCGCCGAGCGCTGCTGCGCACTCAAGCTCGATCTCATGTTGGAGAACATGCTCCCCCACCTGCTTTTCGGGCACATCAACGACATGCTTTACCTCTTGGGCAGCATCTCCACCTGCCAAGTGGGCGTCTGCCTGGACACCGGACACGCGTTCCTTGCCCGTGAGCTTGGCACGGTCATTCAGAAGCTTTTCGGCCGCCTCCACTTCGTCCACGTCAACGACAACCGCGGGGACCGCGATGACCACCTTGCGCCCGGATACGGCCACATTAATTGGCCATGGGTCCTGCAGGAACTCCGCCACACCGGATTCACTGGCACCCTCGTCCTTGAACTCGCCTCGCGCGAGCATGAGACAACCGCATCGATGCTAGAGCGCGCGTGCGAGGCTAGGCGCTATCTCGAGGAGCTCATGCGCCATCTGGATTAGCCCCGTGGCCGCCGTGCCGCCCAATGGCCCTCACCGGGCGGGCGCTATCTCACTCCCTCTGCTCCGCCTTGTCCTTGGGAATGAGATCTTTTTTGCTCTGCTGCTGGCGGGCAAACGCATGACGGAAAACCGATGACCCGTCCCCTTGTAACGCGATTGACTCCCCCTGATTGGCCATCAACACTCGAACCTGTGGTGCCGCGCCATCAACTCGTCCATCACTCTGGTGCCACATTGGCCAGACGATCCCGATGAGGGCAAACAACCCGGTGGCGATCAATGCGATCCTCATGCTTAAAATCTCCTCCCTGCAAAGTTTTCACGACTAACCACGATTGGAGGCAAGCGCCGGTGGCGCCGCCTGTCAGGAAAATTGTGGCGGACTTGCCCAACCAGGTGGCAAAGCCGCCACAAAACCACTGAATGTCACCAGACCCGGGGGCATCGGGGTAAAACCCCGCCAGCCGCCTGCAAAACCTGCTAACGTTGCGCCCGCGGAGCGGCGACCGGGCCGGACCTCAGACCGGGCCGGACCTCAGTCGACGGGCAATCCGCCCACCGATTGGGGGGGAATGCCTGGAACCGGGGCGATGGGCGGGTGCCACTGGGGCAGGAAGCGGCTCTCACCGCGGCCATATTCATAGGGGCCCCGGTAGACGACCGGATGGAAGGCGAAGTTGCCGTGGCCGGGAGGCGTTGAGGTTGCCCACTCGAGGGTGGTTGCCTGCCATGGGTTGTCATCGGCCGCCTGCCGGCCGCGCCAAAGGGTGAGCGCCAGGTTAAGGATGAATGGGATCTGAGCAATGGCGAGGGCCCACGCGGCCTGCGAGATGAGGATGTTCAAGTCGACGTGGGCGGCCACGGTGTTGGCAAAGACGTTGGCGCTGTCCTGCGTCTGAGGGAGGTACGAGTCGCCGCCATTGTACCAGCGGCGGTGAAAGCCGGCGAAACCTTGGATGAGCATGGGAAAGAAGATGATGTTCATGCACACCAGCGACGGCCAGAAGTGGAGGTGGCCGAGGAAGTTGTTGAGGAAGCGCCCGGTGATTTTTGGGAACCAATGGTAGATGCCGGCAAAGAGGCCAAAGAGGATCCCCGGGGCGACGACGTAGTGGAAGTGACCGATGATGAAGTAGGTGTCGTGCAGGTGGATGTCGGTCATGCTGAAGCCAAGCGGCAGTCCGGTGAGGCCGCCGATGCCAAACATCGGGAGGAAGGCGCAGGCCCAGATCATGGGCATGTTGAAGCGGATCGAGGCGCCCCAGAGCGAGACGACCAGGGAGGTGAGAAGGATGACGGACGGAATGGAAACCAAGATGGTGGTGGTCTGGAACCAGGCGGCAACCGCAGGGCCCATGCCGGTCATGAACATGTGGTGGGCCCAGACAAGCATGCTCAGGAACCCGAGGATGAGCACGCCGTAGACCATCGACTTGTAGCCCCAGAGCGGGCGCCGGGTGTTGACGGCGATGATTTCCGTAATGCAGGCAATCGCCGGAAGCAGTAGGACATAGACCTCAGGGTGGCCCAGGAACCAGAACAGGTGCTGGAACAACAAGGGGCTGCCGCTGCCCGAGTGGCTCGCCCAGGCGTCGGCGACAACCAGCCCGGTTGGCTGGAAGAACGACGATCCCCAGATGCGGTCGACGAGTTGCATGATGCCGGCGGCTTCCAGTGGGGGAAAGGCAAGCAAGAGCAGGAAGGCGGTGACCATCATGGCCCAGACAAAGAACGGCAGGCGCATCCAAGTCATCCCGCGAGCGCGCAAGTTGATGATGGTGGCCAAGAAGTTGACCGCCCCGAGCAGCGACGAGGTGATGAGCAAGACCAGGCCGATGAGCCACTGGGTTTGTCCTGCGAGCCATTGGTTGACAACCATGCCGTCGGCAAAGGTTGAGAGCGGCGGGTAGTTCGTCCAGCCGGACTTGGCTGCGCCGGACTCCAGGAAAAAGCTCCCGCAGAGGACCAGCGCGCCGGCCAGGTAGATCCAGTAGCTCGCCATGTTGAGGCGCGGAAAGGCCATGTCCGGGGCGCCAATTTGCAGGGGCGTGACGTAGTTGCCGAAGCCGCCGAACCCGAGCGGGACGACGCCGAGAAAAACCATGATGGTCCCATGCATGGCACCCATCATGTTGTAGGTGTCCCCGGTGATTCGGCCATCGGTGAGCCAGCGGCCCTTCCAGTTATCCGTGAACACCCAGGCCAGCCAGCTTGGCAGCGGCTCATACGGGTAGGCCACCGACCAGCGCATCACGAGCATCAGGCCAAAGCCAAACGCGAGAAGCGCCATGGCCGTCACCCCGTATTGGATCCCGATGACCTTGTGGTCGGTCGAGAAGACATACCTGCGCCAAAACCCGAGCATGGGGTGGCCGTGACCATCGGTCGGCGGGTGGTTTCCTCTCAGGTCGTCGTTCATAGCCGTAACCGAAGGCGTTCATCGCCGTAACCGAAGGCGTTTATCGCCGCAACCGAAGGCGTTTATCGCCGCAACCGAAGGCGTTCATCGCCGCAACCGAAGGCGTCCACAGCCGTAACCGAATGCGTCCACAGCCGCAGGCGGCTGCAAAGCCGAGGTCAGCTGAAGTTCTGAGCAATCGGTGTTCCAGCCGCGGCGGCTGCGGGAAGCCCGCTCAGCCACAACCCCTGGCGGCAGCCTGGGCGCGCCCCCGCCTACCTCGCCGTGGCGAACACCGCCACTTCTGCACCTCCGCGGTTGCAAAGTGCGGCGTAACGGCATTGCGCATGAAGTTAGATCCGGCGCGGGAGCGCGTCGGGTTTGGCGTGCGCCAGGCGTGCGAGCGGGGTGAGTTGGAAGTAGGTGTCTAGGGCGGTTGAGGCGAGGCACTCGAGGGCGACGAGGTCGATGCCGCCGTGTTCCCGGAGGGCGCCATGGTCGATCTGCACCAGAGCAACGCGGCCAATGATCAGGCGGGTGCCATTGGCGGCGATGGGAACGATTTCCTCGAGTTGCATGCCGATTCTGAAGCGCGACTCGTGGACAAAGGGGGCGGGAAAGCCGGGGTGGAGAAAGGGTGTGAGGCCGGTGGCGGCGAATTCCGAGACGTCCTTGGGATAGCGCGCGGAACATTGGTGGGCGGCATCGAGGATGTCCGGGTGAAGGTGGTTGATGGTCCAGGCGCCTAGGGCGGTCAGGTTGGCCAGCGAGTGGCGGTCGACGGAGTCCGGCCGGCTAAGCATTCCAAGCAGGCAGGGCGAGGATCCCAGGTGGAGGATGCTGGAGAAGGGAGCAAGGTTGTGGTGTCCTGAGGCGTCGGTGGTTCCGATGAGGCTGATCGGCTTGGCACCCGGGAGCGAGGTGGCGAACTGCACGCGGGCAAGTTTCTCCATGTTGGCGATGTCGGCGGCGGTGAACGTTTGCATGATGGTGAGTGCGGTGGTCAAAAACCGGAACCGGGTCGGCAGGGTCCGCCGCGGTGGCCATGATGGGAAGCCGCAATCGCTGGACTGAGGCGACCGGTTTCCCGGGCGATGCCGCGCCACGGTTGCTTCGGGAAGATGAATCATGGCTTGCGCACGCGGATTTGCCCGGCAGTTTGGGGCATGATTTGTGCTTCCCGCCGATCCGAGGCGCTTGTCCAGCTGGAGGAATTCGTGCGGATGGCCGGATATTACGCGCGCGACCGCAACCACGTGAAGCCCGGCCACCGGTCGGTTTCCCGCCTCGGGCCCGCGATCCGCCACCGCTTGATCACTGAAGACGAGGTGGTTGCCGCCGTGCTTGGAGCGCATCCGTTTGGCCGCGTGGAGAAATTCGTGCAGGAGGTCTATTGGCGCCGGTATTGGAAATCATGGCTGGCGCTGCGACCGGAGGTCTGGGGTGAGTTCCTCGCGGCAACCGCCGAGGACGATCCACGGGTGGGGCGCATCGCCGACGGGCAGTCGGGAAACGCGGTGATCGACTACTTCGCCAACGAGTTGGTGACCACCGGGTATCTCCACAATCACGCGCGGATGTGGTTTGCGGCTTGGTGGGTGCATCAGGCGCGGCTGCCCTGGCAGGCTGGGGCGGCGTTCTTTTTCCGTCACTTGCTGGATGGCGACCCGGCATCCAACACCCTTTCGTGGCGCTGGGTCGCCGGCCACCAGACGCCGGGGAAAACCTATCTCGCGCGGCGCGGCAACCTGGAGAAATACCTGGCGCCCGAGCTGCTAGAATCGCTGCATGCAGGTTTGGCCGGGTTCGAGAACCCCGAGGCGTTGACACCAACGGCCGCGCCGCGGCCCGCAGTCAGCTGCCGTGGCGAAACGCTTGAGCGTCTGGATGCGTCGCTGGTCACCGGGCTATGGATTCACGAGGAGGACCTCGCGGTGGAAAGCTCGCCGCTCGGCAGCGAAGCGTTTGCCGCGATCATTGCCACGGGCGACACCCCCACTTGGGATCATTACGGATTTCCTAAGGCGAAACGCCAGTGGCTCGCCGCGGCCCTCGCCGATGCGGGGGATCGGGCGGAGGTGCACTGGCAGCGTCCCGTCGAAGTTGAACTCAAGCAAGCGACTGCCGATGCTCTTGTCCGTTGGGCGAATGCGAAGCACATCGAGCAAGTCGGGGCGCTGCGGCCCGCGACGGGTCCGCTCAACGACTCGGTGCCGGCGCTGCGTGCCGCGCTTGCCGCCGCCGGGGTGCGCCTGGTGTTGGTCGACCGCCCGGAGGATCTGCGCCTGCGTCCGCTGGCCACCGGGGGATTTTTCCAATTTTGGGAGCGGGTGCGCAAGACGCTGGTGGCGCCAGCGGGCGATTCCGCCCAACAACTGACCCTGGATTTCCCACGGTGAAGCGCATCAAAAAGCACGACCTGCCGGTCAAAACCTGCCTGCACTGCGGTCGGCCGTTCGCTTGGCGGAAAAAGTGGGCCCGCGATTGGGAACAGGTCCGCTACTGCAGCGATGCCTGCCGCAAGGGC
>JBILQA010000203.1:0-5571 GCA_044373535.1 Akkermansiaceae bacterium
CAATGTCGAGGTGGTTGCGCGGGCTTTTGACTCGTTCGCGGGACAATGCAATGCCGGCCTCGCATTGATCACCACCGAGTGGGTCTTGTCGATGGATGCCGATTATTTGCTGGCTCAGGACTTCGTCCACTTGGCACCGCAGGCGCCAACCGGCATTGACGGCTTCCGGATTGGATTTCGGTATTGCATCTATGGTGTGCCATTGCGCGCTTGCCTCTATCCACCGCGGGTCGCCCTTTATCGGCGTCAGTCCGCGTGCTATGAGGACGATGGCCACGGTCACAAGGTCCGCATCACGGGTGCGCTCGAGAATTTGGCGACTTCCATTGACCATGATGACCGCAAGCCACTTGCCCGCTGGCTTGACGCCCAACGCCGCTACATCGTCTTGGAGGCCGAAAAGCTTGCCGCCTCAAAGCCCACTGGCTGGCCTGACCGTCTGCGTGTCATGATCTTGCCCGCCGCCCCGGCCGCCCTGATCTACACCTTGTTCGTCAAGCGGCTCATCCTTGATGGTTGGCCCGGCATTTTCTATGCCCTACAGCGCACCTACGCTGAGTTGTTGCTCTCCCTTGAGCTGCTCGACCGCCGCTTGGACGACCGCGGGCCAGGCGCGGCGGACAGTAAAAAGTGAGACACCTCTCCACCTGCCAGCTGCGCCCGCCACCATCCACCAGCCGTAGCCAAAGTCCTTAATACCAACCAACTTTCTATCATTCCATGTCTACAACCATACTAGGAATCAACGCGTACCACGGCGACGCCTCGGCGGCGCTGGTGGTTGACGGTCAGCTGGTGGCAGCCGTTGAAGAGGAGCGCTTCAACCGCATCAAGCACTGGGCGGGTTTTCCGGCGGAGTCGATCCGCTGGTGTCTGGAGGCTGGCGGGGTGAGGGCGGCGGATCTTGACCACGTGGCGATCTCGTTTGACCCACGGGCAAACCTGCTCAAGCGCGTCGGGTTTGTGCTGCGCAACCGGCCGTCGCTTGGTGCGGTGGTCGACCGGCTGAAGCGCCAGGGGAAGACGTTGGCGCTTGAGGACCAGTTTGCCGCGGCGGTTGGCATGGATCCGGGGAGCGTGCGGGCGCAATTCCACCGGATCGAGCACCACGAGACGCATGTGGCGGCGGGATTTTTGATTTCGCCGTTTGAGGAGTCCTCGGTGCTTTCCGTCGATGGCATGGGCGACTTCACCAGCACGCTCACGGCGCAGGCGCGCGGCAGCGAGTGGCAGGAGTTTGACCGGGTGTTCTTCCCGCATTCGATCGGGTTTCTCTACAGCGCGGTGACGATGTACCTCGGGTTCCCGTATTACGGGGACGAGTACAAGGTGATGGGCTTGGCGCCCTACGGTGAGCCGGAGTTTGCCGACTTCTTCCGGAAAATGATCTTCCCGAAGGGCGACACGTTTGCGCTGAATCTGGATTATTTCACCCACCACAAGCAGGGGATCAAGATGAGCTGGAACAACGGCGCACCCGTCGTCGAGCCATTCCACAGCCCGCGGCTCGAGAAGGAACTCGGCGCGATGCGCAAAAAGGGCGAGGAAATGACCCGCCGCCACGACAACCTGGCGAAATCCCTCCAAGTGGTCACCGAGGAGATTGTCATCCACCTGCTCAACCGCCTGCACGCCAAGACCAAGTGCCCGAACCTGTGCATGACCGGCGGGGTGGCCATGAACTCCGTGGCCAACGGCAAGATCACCCGCCAGACGCCGTTTGAAAATGTCTACATCCCCGCGGGCGCTGCGGACAATGGCACGTCGTTTGGCGCCGCCTTCCACGTTTGGAACAAGCACCTCGGCAAGCCGCGCGGCTTTGTCCAGGACCACGCGTATTGGGGGTGTGAGTCATCCGACGCCGAATGCCTCGCGGCGATCCGCGCGGTCGGCTTGCCGTGCGAGTCGCTTGCCAGCGATGCGGCGCTGGTCGAGCGCACCGTCGAGAAGATCCTCGATGGCAAGGTGATCGGCTGGTTCCAGGGGAAAATGGAGTTTGGCGCGCGCGCGCTGGGCAACCGGTCGCTCATTGCCGACCCGCGACGCACCGACATGCGCGACATCATCAACCTGCGCATCAAGTTCCGCGAAAAGTTCCGCCCGTTCGCCCCAAGCATTTTGGAAGAACAGGTTGGCGCGTGGTTTGAGATCGATGAGCCGACGCCGTACATGGAAAAGGTCTTCCCGATCCGCGCGGAAAAACACGCGTTGATCCCGGCGGTCACCCACGTCGATGGCAGCGGCCGCTTGCAGAGCGTTTCCAAGCGCACCAACCCGCGCTACCACGCACTCATCTCGAAGTTCTTCGAGAAAACCGGCGTGCCCATCCTGCTCAACACCTCGCTCAACGAGAATGAACCCGTCGTGCGCCTGCCCAGCGAGGCGATCTCCTGCTTCCTGCGCACCGACATGGATGTCCTTGTCCTTGGCAACCACCTCATCGACCGCCACTCCCCGGACTTCCCCGAGGCATGGCGCCTGCGCGTCGACCTCAAGCCGGGCGAGTTGCCGGGCGACCGCGGACCGAGCGCCTAGCCATGCGATGATCCTCCGACTCAGAAAGCTTGCCCTTGGTTTGGGCTTGGTGGCACTCGCGGTTTGCGCATGGGTGCTTTGGGGCGATTGGCCGGGGCCCAAAATCAAGAACCTGCCGTGGCGACCGGATGCGCTTGTCGTCCTTGGCGGCGGTGAAGCGCCGCGCTGGACCGAGGCGCTGCGCCTCCATTATGCATTCCCCGAGGCTCCGATCATCATCACCGGCGATGATGGTAAAATCTACGATTGGCTGCTGCAGATGGAGGTGCCGCCTGAACTCATGATCCACGAGGAGGGGGCGACCAGCACCTATCAGAATGCCATCCGCACCGCGCCGCTGCTTGAGGGTTGCGCGGCGAAGAAAGTCGTCATAGTCACCGAATGGTTCCATGCCCCGCGTGCCGACGCGGTGTTTGCCGCGGTCCAGCGGGAGCGAGAGTTTGCCGTCTCATTTGAACCCCGTCCGGCGATCTCCACACCCCAGGAGATCTTTGCCCGGCGGCGCGAACGCATCGCTGCAGTCGCCTATCTCATCCTTCATGGCGTGAACGCTTTTGGGCGCTGAGGCAGCCGAAGCTTAACGTTGAACTTTCAATGCTGTCCTCCGACGCCTCGGCGCGGATGCACCTCCCCTTCCAGCCCGGCCACGCCGGGCTTTTTTTATGCCCCTCGAGGGTTTGCGAATCCTGAAAGCCCGGTGCCAAAATTGAAAGTTGAGCGTTGAGCGTTGGGCGTTGCGGGTTAAAAGTTGGTGGTCACTTCATCGATGCATCTCGTCTTCCTCAACCAGTATTACCCGCCCGATGCTGCGCCCACGGGCGTGATGCTTAAGACGGTGGTTGAGCGCTTGGTAGCCGACGGCCATCAGGTGACGGTGATTTGCGCGGCGGGCGGGTATGCGGGGGCATCAAGCGGATCGGACGGATCGGACGGATCGGACGGATCGGACGGATCCTCTACTAGCCTTCGGGTGCTGCGCATGCGCGCGACGCGCTTTGGGCGTGGGACGTTTGTCGGGAAGCTGGTGGATTACGCGTCGTTTTACGCGCGGGTGAAATGGCGGCTCTTGACGCTCGAGCCGGCGCCGGACCGGATTGTGGCGCTCACCACGCCGCCGTACCTCTCGCTTTTGGCGCGGGTGTTTTCGCGCCTGCGCGGCGGCGACCATGCGCACTGGGTGATGGATCTCTACCCGGACGTCATGCTTGCCCATGGGATGATCCGCCATGGTGGCGTGCTCCACCGCTTGCTGGCGGTGCTCACGCGGGTCGGGTTTGGCGGCGGCCGCTGCACCGCGGTGCTCACCCTGGGGCCGGACATGGCGCAGAGAGTCGGGCGGTATGCGCCCGCGCGGGCCGTCTCGTGGATCCCGCTGTGGGGGACTTCAGATAGGTCCTGTGAGACCTATAGGACCTATGATCCCGCCAGCCTGCGCGCGCAGCGCGGCTGGGCCGAGGATGAGCTCGTCATCATGTACTCCGGCAACATGGGGCTGGGCCACCGGTTTGAGGAAATCCTTGGCGCCGCCGTGGCGCTTGCCGATGAGCCGATGCGCTTCGTCTTCTTTGGCGACGGCAAACGCCGCGCGGAGATCGCCGACTTCATAGCCGCCCATCCGGAGTGCCGGATCGAGCTCCGCGACTACGCGCCGGCCTCCGAGCTCAGCGCCCACTTGCAGAGCGCCGACATCCACCTCGCGTCGCTTGACCCGGGGTGGACGGGCACAATGGTGCCAAGCAAGCTGCAAGGGATTTTCGCCGCCGGGCGCCCGGCGGTCTTCATCGGCTCGGGCGATTCCAGCATTGGCCAGTGGATCGAGCAATCCGGCGGCGGGTGGACGCTTGCTGCCGACGAGCCCGCCGCGCTCATCGCCGCCCTCCGCGCCGCACGCGACCCCGCCGAGCGCCACCGCCGTGGCCTGGCCGCCGCCGCCTTCGCCGCCCTGCATTTTGACCATGCGACCAACGCCGCCGCGGTTGCCGCCGCGTTGACCTCCATCAAGGAGCCGCGACTTTAGTCGCGCGTCCCCTCTCAATGAAACGCGACTGAAGTCGCCGCTCCTTGCCGCGCGATGAAACGCGGCATGGGGTGAGCGCTGCGCTCCTCCCCATGTCGTTTTCATGCACGGGCGGGGCGGGAGCCCACGCCCTACCGGCCATCAGGCCCGCCGGCGGCGGGCGAAGAGCAGCGCGCTGCCGAACAGACCCAGCGCAACGGCCCCCGGCTCGGGCACGGCGACCAAGGCGAAGCTGTTGTTGCCTTGGTAGTTGTAGTCGATCGTCCAGCCGCTTGGCGCGCCGGTGACGGTGCCAAACTGGGTACCGTTCCACGTGGTGTAGGTGGCGAAGACGTAGACATTGCCGGTCAGGGCCTCGAGGATCGAGAAGCTCACCGTCGAGTTGGCGCCAAGGGCCAGCAGCCCGGTGACGTTGTACAAGTCGGCCAGGTTGGCGCCGCTGAGTTCGACATCCAGCGTGCCATTCTCGGTCAATCCATTAGCGAAGTTCATCGTGCCAATCGAGTTGCCCGCGGCCAACGTGCCGGTGGTCGACACGGTGACGTTGCCGCCAAAGCTTGAGTTGCCCCCAAGGACGGAGTCCACGGTTAGTGCGCCGGCAAACGTGCCGCTGATCACCAGCTTGCCTTCGCTTACCGTGGTGCTGCCCGTGTAGGTGTTGGTGCCTCCCAAAGTGAGCGTGCCGGCGCCGGTCTTGGTCAGCCCGCCGGTGCCGTTGACGCCCACTTGAAGTCCGGTGGCAAAGCTGACGTTCTGACCGTTGGTGTTGAAGATGGCGGCCTTACCATCCTCAATCTTGATCCGGCTGCTCAGGTCGCTGGTGTTATTGGCGGAGAATTTCAGCTCGCCGCCGTTCATCAAGATTGTCCCGCTGGTGCCGAGCACTCCGGCCGCGTCCAAGCTCAGCGTGCCCTGGCTCAGGGTGGTGCCGCCGCTGTAATCATTGGCCGCGTTGGTCAGCGATACCGTCCCCGCACCACTGATGACCAGCTTGCCCGTTCCGGTGATCTTGTTGGCTA